>NZ_RAZO01000044.1:0-3623 GCF_004307535.1 Pseudomonas sp. Sample_9 | reverse complement strand
GCTTGGACAGGAGGCGCAGGAAGTACCGGCAATGGCGGTCCGTCCAATCCATCATGGGTGCCACACTGAAGCGCCGAGACGGCTCAGGCGTTGGTTTTACTGGGCTAAAGCTCTGATTCTGGACCATTTTACTCAACGTGTTTTCGACGTGATTTCGGGCGTTTTCAAGGGTTTTCAGCATCTGTTGGTACGATGTACCCATTCGAAGCCAATACGTACCACTTTCGTTTGTGGCAGCTGTAGGACATGAAAAATGGCTGATGGAAGCACTGCGCTTCACCGCGCAGCACCGCATCTGCCGGAATGGGTTGCAAGTCTACCAAGAGAGCGAGATTTGCGCCCCGGAAACGAACTACACGAGCGCGAATCAGAGCTGGATGAGCGGGCGATCAAGTGGGCGATAACGCAGGTTCGAGTGCATCAATGGCTGCACTTACGTTCAGTCTTGGTTGCGCTGGAAAGAGTGAATGGCATTCTCGGCGTAGAGTGGGGCGCTGCCGCCCCATCTATGACGATCGATGTGGTCGACCTAATTTCATGAGGGCTCACGACTAACTCATGGTCGGAAAGGGTCAGTTTCGCCAGTGCATTGTTTCAATCGAGCAATAACGTCCGGGCCGGTTTTAGCAATATCGACCCTGCCTGTTGCATCCAAATAGATGTCAATAGTTCGGCCCCATTTGGGGCTGATGTCCACGCACCTCTGAAAACCTTTATCAGTCCACCAATCAAACATCATGAAAAAGTCGTCATCAGGGAATAGGTAGCCGAACTCAACGGCTGAGCCACCGTGCTTGATATCGCCTCTATGAATCCTGTCCTGAGTATTCCAAACGTAGTGAAATTCTTCCTCACTGTTCAGGGAAAAATTCACCGCTACAACTGGGGAGCAGAAGTACCAGAAAAAAAGGACGATGAGCGGCAGAAGGATCCACCGTACATACCGGCGTCCGACTTTATTTGCATCCATGTGGCTTGATACCTTTTTCCATCGCTAGGTTGTATTGTCAGTATCAATTCCAAGATCATTTTAATGTTAACCCCGGCGGGGGGGCAGTAAAAAGCTGGGCAGGGGCATGGAGTATTCGTTCAGAAGATCGTTCTGCCTATGATGTATATGCTGAGATGAAGGTGGAAACTATCTCTTCTTGCATAGTTCGAGCTCCTCTTGGTTATGCAGGTCAGTAGTCACCCCGAGCCGATATTTGCAGTACTGAATTACCAACTGTCGTTCCGTACCGCTTAACTCACCTACAGTTTTGTCATCTGATTCGTACGCGAAAATATTTTCAAATTTCATTTGAAATGTCGGACTTTTCTTGATGAAGAACACTTTTTCTGGATAAGCGTCCTCCATCTTTTCATAGAAGCCGACGTATAGGACAACGACACAGATAATTGTGGAGATGATAAGAAGCGATTTCATGACGAAGGCGGTCGCAAGAGTTTGGTTTTGATTCGAAGGTTTTTTACCAGTTCCATGCCAATATTGCCTGGACAAATCTTCCCTTCGCCGGCCTGCATTGGGAATTCACGATGTCCTCCTAACGTTGTCACCCTGAAAACACTGGTCAGGGCCTGAATCAACTTCAGAAGAGTGTCAATCTGAATGGCAGGAATTTTCTGATCCATATTGCCATTGAAGGTTTCAAGAGCCTGACGGGCAAAAGCCACCATGTCTCCACCTTCTTCGGCAGTCGTCAGGTTCTCCAGCAAAACGATCCCAATTACACCAGTGTTGTAGTTATGTACGCTTGAGCCTTTGAATCGTATGTCACGTCCTTCAAAGACTTTCCCCGTGCAGTCGATACCATAGTGATAACCGATGTCATCAAACTTGGCTTGATGCTCACTTTGGATTGCCCGCATTTGTCCTGCCCCAGCACCGCACCCATACTCCGGCCGGCATGGTGAAGGGCGATCATTGAGTAGTCCCAATCATCGACCATTTCGCCTTTTGCTTTATGTGCTCCCCAAGAGGATCTTTCCACAAATTCGCATTTGTTTTTGTGGAGAAGCCTGATAATCGCTTCCCTTGTTGCAGCTCTATCATTGACCGTGATAGTCGTGGGGACAATCGGCGCGCCTGGTTTGATTTCCGCTGCTTTTGCTTCAGTAGTAAATTGTTCGGCCATAGTGTTCAATCCGTGAGTTCGCTGAGCGTCCGAGCTGGTGAGGTGAAGTCGATGGTAACTGAAATAGCAGCATCTTTTGTTGGGGTCTTAACGGTCGCTGCTCCTGTACTATCGGTAACACCGGTAATCTTTTGACCATTAACGATTGCGCTGAAATTCCTTCCTGCCAAGGGCTGGCCTGTTTCGCTGTCAACGATGCTGAAGGTGTGCCCATAAGTTTTCTGCAGCAATAGGGGAAGCGGGGCAATAAATGGTGCCGGACTATGCGAGTCACCAATAATCACGGTGCCCGAGCCGCCGATGACGATGTCTCCATGGGTGCCTACCGTACCTACCAAGGCAGCATTCTTACCGTTGATAAATACAGTCGAGGACACTGCTGACGCCAAAGCGCTGCCGCAGGTGCAAGTATCGCCTTTGGTCGCGGCTGCAAGACCGTCGAAGAAAACATCGGGAGATCCGGACGCGATAGCTTTCGGACCGTGTCCAGGGATAGGGCAATTGGTGGGATCGGTAATACGAGCTGCTGGCTTTGCCATGTCTGACTTCCTGTCTACGATTTTGCCAAGTGGAACTGTATCAGACTCGATTTGAACTTTGGCTCGGGATTTTTAAACGGTTACGCTGGCGCTTGTTTAAATCTGACTAGTGAAAGTCATCCGAAGCCTACGTTGTCTTGCGCCTCCCCCTACACCTAAGACAGAATCCGCCGGCTTGTGCGTCTAGCCTGCGGGTTCTATCGTCCCTGGGTCACTGAAAGCAGTGATCGGGTTTGGTAGCCCGCCTCGTGTCTAGATGCATTGCGTCACCTGATTCAGGTCGCTTATCAGCGCTCGAATATCATGGTGGTCATGCGTGGGGTCCATTCGTGGGCGCCGGGTTCTAGTGCGACCGGTCTACCAACCCGCGTATGGCCGCCACCCTTCGTTTGGTAGCGAGGGTGATGGCTCCTTTTGGTAATCGCGCTAGAGGATTCATCCATGTTCAAAGTCACTCCCAATCCGCCGGACACCAATCCCGCATCCCCCGACTCAAAAAAACTCCACGACGCCGCCGAGCGTGCGCTGGATTATTACCTGCCTCCAGCCAATCACATCAAAGCCTCCACCAACCAGCCCGAACGCATGTTCATCGCCAACCCGGCTTACGACAGTGAGTCCCTGTTGGCCAATGCCAGCGAATCACTGGGTTCGGCCAGCACCATGCTCAACGACTTCGCCGCGTTACTGGAAAACTCGCAGCGCAAGACGTTATTCGGCATCGCCCAGGTAGTGATGCTGGGAGAGATCGCAGTGAATCAGGCGTTGGACAAAGTTGAAGTGAAGGCTTGAAGCGAACCTCGCGGTGACGGAGCGGTTATCCGTCACCGCGAGGCTAAATAGTTAGCTGAACATTCGCTTTCACCGCTGCACGACGAATAACGGTTACTGCCCCGGCACCGCAATCCACTCACCCAACGTCTGCTGATACTTGCCAGTGACCTTGCTC
>NZ_RAZO01000198.1:0-759 GCF_004307535.1 Pseudomonas sp. Sample_9 | reverse complement strand
ATCTGCACTCGGTGGCCAAGGCGCTTGAGCACGTCGGCGCCGGCAAGGTGCTGATTACCAGCGATGCGAAGGTGATTCGCGAAGCTGACCGCGTGGTATTCCCGGGCGTTGGCGCTATTCGCGATTGCATGGCGGAAATCCGTCGCCTCGGCTTCGATTCGCTGGTGCGTGAAGTCAGCCAGGATCGGCCGTTCCTCGGCATCTGTGTCGGCATGCAAGCCCTGCTCGATACCAGCGAAGAGAACGCCGGCGTCGACTGCATCGGCCTGTTCCCCGGCGCGGTGAAATTCTTCGGCAAGGATCTGCACGAAGACGGCGAGCACCTGAAGGTCCCGCACATGGGCTGGAACGAGGTGAAGCAGAACATCAGTCACCCGCTCTGGCATGACATCCCGGATCTGGCGCGTTTCTACTTCGTGCACAGCTACTACATCGCCGCCGCCAATGCGCGTCAGGTGGTGGGCAGCGGTCATTACGGTGTCGATTTCGCCGCAGCGCTTGCCGATGGCTCGCGTTTCGCCGTGCAATTCCACCCGGAGAAAAGCCATACCCATGGCCTGCAATTGCTGCAGAACTTCGCTGCGTGGGACGGTCGCTGGTAAATGGCTGCCAAGAAATCCAAGCCGCCGATCCTGACCCTCACTCCCGAACAGGAGAACGAGGCCAATCGCAAGATCCAGCGGTTCATGGAAGACCGTTTCGAGCTGGACCTGGGTTCGTTCGAGGCGGCGGAAATTCTTGAGCTGTTTACCCGCGAGA
>NZ_RAZO01000266.1:0-3635 GCF_004307535.1 Pseudomonas sp. Sample_9 | reverse complement strand
GACGACATGACGCCACGCCGTGCGCTGGAAATGCTCTATGCACTGAAGAACCGGATATAAGCACTGAAGAAGCGGATATAACGCAAATCGCTTCAAGCTGTTAGAATCTCGCGCGGTTCGGGATGCTGCTGGCTCATAGCCTGGTCAGCAGGTATCGCTCCCGAACCTGGCGACCCCAACCGTGAAGGGGCAACGCTGCCGCCGCCTGAGGAGAAAATTAGAAATGACCTTCGTCGTCACCGACAACTGCATCAAGTGCAAGTACACCGACTGCGTAGAAGTCTGTCCGGTGGACTGCTTTTACGAAGGCCCGAACTTCCTGGTGATTCACCCGGACGAGTGCATCGACTGCGCACTGTGTGAACCAGAATGCCCGGCTGTGGCGATCTTCTCTGAAGACGAGATCCCAAGCGGCATGGAAAACTTCATCGAGCTCAATGCCGAGCTGGCGGATATCTGGCCGAACATCACCGAGCGCAAGGATCCGCTTCCGGATTCTGCTGATTGGGATGGCAAGCCGAACAAGATCGAACAACTCGAACGCTGATCTACCCCGCGCTCGACTGAAAGGCCCCTTGCGGGCCTTTTTGCTTTTGCAGGTTTTACTTTTCTGCAGACGAAAAAAGGGGCGGTATGACCCGCCCACATTTTTTCCCTATTCCCTGTATTCCTTTTCATCGTCCTGATGAATCGCCTCCTGCGATGTCCGTTCCCCTCTTCCGTGAAGGGCTTGTCTGTCCGTCGACACAGGCTTGATATTAGAGAGTTTCCGCAGCGGAGCAATCAGGCTCAGGCGCAGGTCTACGCTGACATAAAGACATAACAATTGAAAAATGTTCATATAAATCATCGAGTTAACGTTCACCATTGAGCGCAGTCGCCTTCTGCCGAAGTATAAAAATAGCGAACACTTACGACACAGTAAGCAAAGGCTTACAGCGCGAGACTACAAACACAGAAATTGCCTACCGCTTGTCAGGTGTCTCGCCCTGACAGACCCGATGCACGAGGCAGGCATAAACAAAAAGCCCCGACTGATTGAATCAGCCGGGGCTTTTTGCGGGCGGTCGATCAGGCGCTTATTGGAACAGCGACTCGCTCGACAGGCCATTTTTCTCCAGGATCTCGCGAAGGCGCTTGAGGCCCTCCACCTGGATCTGTCGTACCCGCTCGCGGGTCAGGCCGATCTCCAGGCCGACATCTTCCAGCGTGCTGCTTTCGTGACCGCGCAGGCCGAAGCGGCGAATCACCACCTCGCGCTGCTTGTCGGTCAGTTCCGACAGCCATTGATCGATGCTCTGCGACAGGTCATCGTCCTGCAGCAGTTCGCACGGATCGGTGGGACGATCATCAGTGAGGGTGTCCAGCAGGGTTTTATCCGAATCCGGACCCAGCGAGACGTCGACCGAAGAAACCCGTTCGTTCAGGCCCAGCATGCGCTTGACCTCGCCCACCGGTTTTTCCAGCAGGTTGGCGATTTCTTCGGGTGAAGGTTCGTGGTCGAGTTTTTGCGTCAGCTCCCGTGCGGCCCGCAGGTACACGTTGAGCTCCTTGACCACATGAATCGGCAACCGGATGGTCCGGGTCTGATTCATGATCGCGCGTTCGATGGTCTGACGGATCCACCACGTGGCGTAGGTCGAGAAGCGGAAGCCGCGCTCGGGATCGAACTTTTCAACCGCGCGGATCAGGCCGAGGTTGCCCTCTTCGATCAGATCCAGCAGCGACAGCCCCCGATTGACGTAACGCCGGGCGATCTTGACGACCAGCCGCAGGTTACTTTCGATCATGCGCTTGCGCCCGGCCGGATCGCCACTTTGCGACAAGCGCGCAAAGTGAACTTCTTCTTCCGGGGAGAGCAGAGGGGAAAAGCCGATTTCGTTGAGATACAGCTGCGTGGCATCAAGTGCCCGAGTGTAGTCGATGTATTTATGTTGTTTGAGTGTGGCGGAGTGTCTGGATTTGGAACGAACGGAAGGTGGAGCAGCCCCTTCATCATTCAACATCGAATCCGAACCGATGCCGGTCTCCATAAGGAGAACCTCATCGTCGATGTCAAACTCCGGCACTTCTTTACTGAGAGCCATTGTTATAGTCCTTTGGTGAGTTCGACCCCAAGCTCAAGCGACGCCTTTATCCTTGGCAACGCTGGAGCCTGTCCCCTCTACGCGACGGAACAGGCTGGCCTTCAAATCAACGTCTTGGCAGGAACTGCAGCGGATCCACAGGTTTACCTTGGCGGCGAATCTCAAAATGCAGTTTCACCCGGTCTGTACCCGTTGACCCCATTTCGGCAATTGTCTGTCCGACCTTGACCTGCTGCCCCTCCCGAACCAACAGCCTGCGGTTATGTCCGTAGGCACTGACGTAGGTTTCGCTGTGTTTGATGATGACCAATTCGCCGTAGCCCCTTAAGCCACTCCCGGCGTATACGACCGTCCCATCAGACGCAGCTAAAACAGGCTGTCCCAAATCTCCGGCGATATCAATTCCTTTATTCAAACTACCGTTTGAAGAGAATTTTCCAATCAGAACGCCATTAGATGGCCATCCCCAGCCGGTCGGGGCCGGGCCTGCCGGAGGCAGTGGAGCGGGTGCAGGTTTGCTCGCGACGGACGGTACAACCCCTTTGGAACCGGTGGTTGTAGTGGTTGTGGTGCCATTCGCCTGGCGCCGGATTACCGTGGTTTTACTCGACGAAGAAGGTGAAGAACTGGAGTTGCTGACGACCGCCGTCGGTGTTGAACCGCTGCGCCCGTCGAAGCGAATTGTCTGACCCGGATGGATCGTATACGGCGTAGGAATGTTGTTCCGGGCGGCGAGGGTTTTGTAGTCCCAGCCGTAACGAAAGGCGATCGAAAACAAGGTATCGCCGGGACGGACTACATACTGTCCGGTGGTGACGGTAGGACGTTGCGCCACCGGATTGTTGCGATCAACAACCCGCACGCTGCTCGATTTGGTGCTGGAGCAACCGACCAGCAAGGTGCTCAAGACAAGGCCAGTCACCAGGCGCTGAAAGCTCGTGTTACCCATACGCTGCGCAATGACTGTGAGACTCACCCGCCGCTCCCTTTGTGGTGGCTGAAAAATTCTGAATGCCGCGTTGCGGCATGAGGTGTCGCAAGTATAACGGGCCGAAACGGCTTTACCTTTAATGAAGCGAAATCACCGTGCGCACACGTTTGCCAAGGGCAAGTACGCTGCGTTTAACCTCTGGCTGCCGCTGTAAGACCGGCGCCGTTGAAAGGAATTCAGCGCCTGTTTGCAAATGCTCAGGCCAGTGGCCCATTGAGCAAAGGCACGAAACGCACAGCGCCCAGAACGTGTCGGGAGAAGCCATGTTCCTCGCGCACGATCAGCATCAGTTGTTGCACTTCCCCGGAGCCGACCGGAATCACCATGCGCCCACCGGGGGCCAACTGATCAAGCAAAGCTTGCGGTACATCGGTGGCCACGGCGGTGACGATGATGCCGTTGTAGGGCGCCAGCGCCGGCCAGCCTTCCCAGCCATCGCCCCAGCGAAACACCACGTTACGCAGGTTCAACTCGACCAGACGCTCCTTGGCGCGATCCTGCAACACCTTGATGCGCTCGACGGAAAACACCCGTTCAACCAGTTGCGACAACACCGC
>NZ_RAZO01000485.1:0-38308 GCF_004307535.1 Pseudomonas sp. Sample_9 | reverse complement strand
CGGGACAAGCCGAAAGATCGGCAGGCAACCAGATGCGCCATGCCACGATGAGCAAGAGTGGGGTCATCAATAGGGCGTAGTAACTTCGTTTCATTACAGGGTGCTGTGAGAAAAAGGACACTGTAGATGAATGCTCGATAACCGCCACACTGGACAACGTCGCTTGGCGTTGCACAAGTCCCGTGGGAGCATGCAGGTCAGAAAAGTGCAGGAGCGAACTCGATGTTGCGGATACGCGGAACGGTCGGCGAGGTGCCGGTGGATTTGACGGTGGAGCTGGATGACAGCGATTGGGCGAGGCTGGGTTCCGCGCTAAGCGGGCAGGCGCCGATTGCGCAGTCTGAGGCAGTGGCGTCGGCCCCGGCGGCGAAGCCCGTGAATCAGGATGATGCGCTGTGGCAGGTGGCCAAAGACTTGTTGCGCAACGCCGGGCAGCTTAGCGGGCCGGATCTGCTCGATCAGTTGGAGGCGCTGACCGGCAGTGCGGCAGCGGGCAAGCGTTTGCTGGTGCGTTTGCGCCACAGTGCCGATGTGAAAGTGGCGAGCGGCGGGGATACGCCGCTCTATAGCTGGATCGGGTGAGGCCTCAATACAACGCCGCAAACACTTTGCGACGATAAGCCGTCACCAACGGATGATCATTGCCCAGCAGCTCGAACACCTGCAGCAAGGTCTTGTGCGGCAGGCCTTCGCCGTAGCTGCGGTTGCGGATGAACAGTTTGAGCAGGGCGTCCAGCGCCGCTTCGTATTGCTGGCGGGCCAGTTGCTGGATCGCCAGTTGATACACCGCTTCATCGTCCTGCGGATTTTGCGCCAGGCGGCTTTTCAGGTCGGCGGCGTCCGGCAGGTCGCGGGCGAGGCCGAGGAACTGGATCTGCGCCTTGGCGCCGGCGAGTGCGGCTTTGTGCTCATCGCTCTTGACCGCGTCGAGCACGGTTTGCGCTTCGCCCAGCTCACCGCGCTCGGTCAGGCAGCGTGCGTAAAGGATCAGCGCCCTGGCGTTGGTATTGTCTTCATTGAGCAGGGTCACCAGCACTGCTTCCGCCTCGGCGAAGTGACCATCGTCGAACATCGCCTGAGCCTGTTCGAACGGGTCGGCAGCGGCCGGTGGCGGCATCTGCACATGCGGTTCGAGCAGGGCGCGCACGGCGGATTCCGGTTGTGCCCCGGCAAAGCCATCGACCGGCTGACCGTCCTTGAACAGCACCACGGTCGGCAGGCTGCGAATGCCGAAGCGGGCGACGATGTCCTGCTCGATGTCGCAGTTGACCTTGGCCAGCAGCAACTCGCCCTGATAGCTCTCGGCAATGCCTTGCAGCATCGGCATCAACGCCTTGCACGGCGCACACCATTCGGCCCAGAAATCCACCAGCACCGGTTTGTTGAAGGAGGCTTCGATCACCGACTGGTCGAAATCGGCAGTCGTGGCGTCGAAGATGTACGGCGTTTGCTGACTCATGGGGGATCTCTCTAAGCTTCAATGACCGCACTATAAGGGGTGGCGCAAAAGATCGCAGCCTTCGGCAGCTCCTACAGGGATACGCGATCGAGAGTAGGAGCTGCCGAAGGCTGCGATCTTTTGGCGGCGTCAATCACGCCGCGCATGGTAGAGGCTGACATGTCTGAATTCCTCAGGCTCGGCCAGATCCGGCAAGGTCATCGCTTCGAGCATTTCAATTCGCTCATATAACGGATGACGAAAATCCCGCACCCGCGAATCCGCCACCAGCGCCTCACGGCCGCGACTGAGAAACGCGTCGAGCAGCGGCAAGTTCGCCCGGTCATACAACACGTCGGCAACCAGAATCAGATCGAAGCGATCGGCCTCGGCAAAGAAATCCGTCGAATAACTCATCTGCACATCGTTGAGCTCGGCGTTCGCCTTGCACGCGGAAATCGCCAGCGGATCGAGATCGCAGGCCACCACTTCCAGCGCCCCGGCCTTCACCGCCGCGATGCCGGCGATCCCGGAACCGGCGCCGAAATCCAGCACGCGCTTGCCGCGCACCCAGTCGGGAAACTGTGCCAGATAACGCGCCACGGCCAAGCCGCTGGCCCAGCAAAAACTCCAATAGGGCGGTTCATGCAGGATGCGCTGGGTTTCTTCCTGGCTGAATTCGCGGGCCATGTTGTCGCCATCGATCAACCACAGCTGCAAATCGGTGCCCGGCAACGCACAGGCTTTCAGTCTGGCGTCGCCGAGCAATTCGCCCAAGGCCTGTTGCAGGTCGAGCGGTGCTGTCATGGCGCTTTGACGAATTGCAGCTGGCCCAAAGCCTGAGTAGTCGGTTGAGTGATGGTCTGCGACGGCAGGTGCAGGATCAGTTGCCCGGACTGGCTCGCCCGACCGCGCAGCTCGACCCGTGCGCCGGCCGGAAACGCCTCGGGGTTGAAGCGTAGGTGAAACGGCAGGATCTGGTTGTTGCCGATCAGGCTGGAACTGGCGAGCAATTGTTGCGGGCGATCCTTTTCATCAATCACCAGCAGCGCCAATTCGACTTCGGCGCCGGTTGGCACGCCTTGTAGGGTGCCGCTCAATTCGCGCTGATGGGCTGGCAGCGGGCCGAGTTCAGCGGCCTCTTTGGCTTTTTTCTGCGCCTGTTGCGGCGCGGGGCCTGGGGTCGGCGGTTGCGGCTTGGGTGCGTCGCTGCCACAGGCCACCAGCAGGCTGAAAAGACTGAGCAGAACGAGCGGACGTAACGGCATTGGAGGCTCCGGCAGAATGAATTCCATGGATCAGACGATCATGCCGTTCTGTATACCGCAAAGCCTATGGCTTGTCTTGCCACGGGGATGCGCTACCATGGCCCTCCCATTTTTTGTTGCCAGCCACCATGCACTGTCCCTTCTGCGGTGCCAACGACACCAAGGTCATCGACTCGCGTCTGGTCGCCGAGGGCGAACAGGTGCGCCGCCGGCGTGAATGCCTGGCCTGCGGCGAACGTTTCACGACGTTCGAGACGGCCGAACTGGTGTTGCCGCGCCTGATCAAAACCGACGGCAGCCGCCAACCGTTCGACGAAGAAAAACTCCGCGCCGGCATGCAACGCGCGCTGGAGAAACGTCCGGTCAGCGTCGAGCGCCTCGAATCCTCTCTGGTCCATATCAAGCACAAGCTGCGCGCCACCGGCGAACGCGAGGTCAAATCCCTCGTGGTCGGCGAGCTGGTGATGGCCGAGCTGCAAAAGCTTGATGAAGTCGCCTATATCCGTTTTGCCTCGGTGTACAAGCGCTTCCAGGACCTCAATGAATTCCGCGAAGAGATCGACCGCCTCGCCCGCGAACCGGTGAAAGAATGACCACCGCCGCCGAGCAGGCGATCCTCGACGCGCATTTCATGGCCCGCGCGCTGGAACTGGCGCGCAAGGGCCACTACACCACCCATCCCAATCCGCGAGTCGGTTGCGTGGTGGTGCGTGACGGCCAGATTGTCGGCGAAGGCTGGCATGAGCGTGCCGGCGAACCCCATGCCGAAGTCCACGCTCTGCGCGCCGCTGGCGAGCAGGCCCGGGGCGCCACGGCGTATGTCACCCTCGAGCCTTGCAGCCACCACGGGCGCACCCCGCCGTGTGCCGATGCCTTGGTGACCGCTGGCGTTGCCCGGGTCGTGGCGGCGATGCGTGATCCCAATCCGCAGGTCGCCGGGCGCGGTTTGCAGCGCTTGGCTGATGCCGGTATTGCCACCGAAAGTGGTGTGCTGGAGGCTGAAGCACGCAAGCTCAATCAAGGTTTTCTGAAACGCATGGAACATGGCTTGCCGTTCGTGCGGGTCAAGTTGGCCATGAGCCTCGACGGGCGCACAGCGATGGAAAGCGGCGAGAGCCAATGGATCACCGGCCCGGCGGCGCGTTCGGCGGTGCAGCGTTTGCGCGCTGAGGCGGCGGTAGTGCTGACCGGCGCCGACACGGTGCTGGCCGATGGCGCACGCTTGACCGTACGCGCAGACGAACTCGGTCTGGACAGCGAGCAAACCGCGCTGGCCATGAGTCGCCCGCCATTGCGCGTATTGATCGATGGCCGCCTGCGAGTGCCGCTGGAGGCGCCGTTCTTCAAGGCCGGGCCGGCGCTGGTGGCCACCTGTGTCGCGGTCGAGGAGCAATATGCCAATGGCCCGGAATGCCTGATCGTGCCGGGTGATGACGGCCAGGTCGATCTGCATCAGTTGCTTATCGAACTGGCCAATCGTGGCACCAACGAGGTGCTGGTCGAGGCCGGGCCGCGTCTGGCCGGCGCCTTTGCGCAACTGGGGCTGGTCGACGAATTCGTGATCTTCATTGCCGGCAAGTTCCTCGGCTCCACGGCCCGTCCGCTGCTCGACTGGCCGCTGGCGCAGATGAAAGATGCGCCGGAGCTGAAAATCACTGAAATCCGCGCGGTGGGCGATGACTGGCGAGTCACTGCGATCCCTGTCCCTGCAGCCCGCGTATAATTCCCGGCCATCGCGTTAGCGCTGGCCTCGTTCTCAAGGAGAACCCCATGTTCACCGGCATCATCGAATCCATCGGCAGTATCCGCGCACTGACCCCAAAGGGCGGTGATGTGCGGGTGCACGTCGCAACCGGCAAGCTCGATCTGAGTGACGTCAAACTCGGCGACAGCATCGCGGTCAACGGCGTTTGCCTGACCGCCGTCGAGCTGCCGGGCGACGGTTTCGCCGCCGACGTCAGCCGCGAAACCCTCGATTGCACCGCCATGAATGACTTGAAAAGCGGCAGCCCGGTCAATCTGGAAAAAGCCCTGACCCCGACCACTCGCCTCGGCGGGCATCTGGTCAGCGGACACGTCGACGGCGTCGGTGAAGTGGTATCGCGCAGCGACAATGCCCGCGCCGTGGAATTTCGCATCCGCGCGCCGAAAGAGCTGGCCAAGTACATCGCCCACAAAGGCTCGATCACCGTCGACGGCACCAGCCTGACCGTGAACGAAGTCGATGGCGCCGAATTCATGCTGACGATCATTCCGCACACCCTCAGCGAAACCATCATGGCTTCATATAAGCCGGGCCGCCGGGTGAATCTGGAAGTCGACCTGCTGGCGCGTTATCTGGAGCGTCTGCTGCTGGGTGACAAGGCTGCTGAAAAGACCGCCGGCAGCACCATCACCGAAAGCTTTCTGGCCCAAAACGGCTACCTCAAATAATTCAAAAGAAGGGGGTGCCTTGTGGCGCTCAATAGCATCGAAGAACTGGTTGAAGACATCCGCCAAGGCAAGATGGTCATCCTCATGGATGACGAAGACCGCGAGAATGAAGGCGATCTGATAATGGCCGCCGAATGCTGCCAAGCCGAACACATCAACTTCATGGCCAAGCACGCCCGTGGCCTGATCTGCATGCCGATGAGCCGCGAGCGCTGCGAACTGTTGAAGCTGCCGCTGATGGCGCCGCGCAACGGTTCCGGTTTCGGCACCAAGTTCACCGTTTCGATCGAAGCTGCCGAAGGCGTGACCACCGGCATCTCCGCCGCCGATCGCGCGCGCACCGTGCAGGCCGCTGCGGCCAAGGACGCCAAGGCTGAAGACATCGTCAGCCCGGGCCACATTTTCCCGCTGATGGCCCAGGCCGGCGGCACCCTGGCCCGTGCCGGTCACACCGAAGCGGCCTGCGACCTGGCGCGCATGGCCGGTTTCGAGCCGAGCGGAGTGATCTGCGAAGTGATGAACGACGACGGCACCATGTCCCGTCGCGCTGAACTCGAAGCATTCGCCGCCGAACACAACATCAAGATCGGCACCATCGCCGACCTGATTCACTACCGGATGATCCACGAACGTACCGTTCAGCGGATTGCCGAGCAGCCGCTGGACAGCGAACTGGGCCAATTCAACCTGGTGACCTATCGTGATTCGGTGGAAGGCGACGTGCACATGGCTCTGACGCTGGGCACTGTCTGCGCTGAGGAGCCGACGCTGGTTCGCGTGCACAACATGGACCCGCTGCGCGATCTGCTGATGGTCAAGCAGCCGGGCCGCTGGAGCCTGCGCGCCGCCATGGCTGCGGTCGCCGAGGCCGGCAGCGGTGTGGTGCTGCTGCTCGGTCACCCGCTTGATGGTGACGTGCTGCTGGCGCATATCCGTGAAACCGGTGAGCAGGCAGCGCCGAAAAAACCGACCACCTACAGCATTGTCGGTGCCGGTTCGCAGATCCTGCGTGACCTCGGCGTGCGCAAAATGCGCTTGATGTCGGCACCAATGAAATTCAATGCGATATCCGGTTTCGATCTGGAAGTTGTAGAATACGTGCCCTCCGAATAATGACCGGCTGTTTCCGGACTCCGATTCGCGGCAAATAATCACTGAGGGACGCGTAGCAGACGCGTCCCGGCTCTTTAAGAGAACTGACGAATGACCCTGAAGACCATCGAAGGTACCTTCATCGCCCCCAAAGGCCGCTACGCTCTGGTAGTGGGCCGCTTCAACAGCTTCGTGGTTGAAAGCCTGGTCAGCGGTGCCGTTGATGCCCTGGTTCGCCACGGCGTGAGCGAAAGCGACATCACCATCATCCGCGCTCCGGGCGCCTTCGAAATCCCGCTGGTTGCGCAGAAAGTCGCCCAGAAAGGCGAGTTCGCAGCGATCATCGCCCTTGGCGCGGTCATTCGTGGCGGTACTCCGCACTTCGAATACGTGGCTGGCGAGTGCACCAAAGGCTTGGCCCAGGTCTCCATGGAATTCGGCGTTCCGGTTGCGTTCGGCGTGCTGACCGTCGACTCCATCGAGCAAGCCATCGAACGTTCCGGCACCAAGGCCGGTAACAAAGGTGCCGAAGCTGCCCTGTCCGCTCTGGAAATGGTCAGCCTGCTGGCGCAGTTGGAGGCCAAGTGATTAGCGACGAAAGCGATCGTTTCAACCCGCGCGATCCGAAACCTGCGGATGCCGGCAAGCCCTCGAAAAGCGTCAAGCGTCGCGAAGCCCGTCAGCTCGCGACCCAGGCGCTGTACCAGTGGCACATGGCCAAGCAATCGCTGAACGAGATCGAAGCGCAGTTTCGCGTTGATAACGATTTCACCGATGTCGACGGTGCCTACTTCCGCGAAATCCTTCACGGGGTTCCGCAGTTCAAGACCGAAATCGACACTGCCCTGACGCCTTGCCTGGATCTGGCGATCGAAGAGCTGGACCCGGTTGAACTGGCGGTTCTGCGCCTGTCGACCTGGGAACTGCTCAAGCGCGTCGACGTGCCTTACCGCGTTGTGATCAACGAAGGTATCGAGCTGGCCAAGGTGTTTGGTTCGACCGACGGCCACAAGTTCGTCAACGGCGTGCTCGACAAGCTGGCCCCGCGCCTGCGTGAAGCTGAAGTGAAGGCGTTCAAGCGCTGATCGGCGCTTGAATACTTTTTCTCGGCCATGGGCGAGTTTGAGCTGATCCGCAATTTCTTCGCCGCCGCGCCTTGTGCGCAGGGCGGCGAAGGCGTTGCTTTGGGGATCGGTGACGACTGCGCCTTGCTGGCGGTTCCCGCTGGGGAACAGCTGGCGGTTTCTACCGATACGCTGGTGGCCGGTGTGCATTTCGCCGACCCCTGCGATCCGTTTCTGCTCGGTCAGCGCTCGCTGGCCGTCGCGGTCAGTGACCTGGCCGCCATGGGCGCCGCGCCCGTTGCCTTCACCCTTGCCCTGACCTTGCCGACGGTAACCGCCGATTGGCTGCAAGCCTATGCCCGTGGTCTGAACCGCATGGCGCAAAGCTGCGGCGTCGCACTGGTCGGCGGCGACACCACGCGCGGACCGTTGAGCCTGACGGTCACCGTGTTCGGCCGCGTACCCGCTGGCCAGGCCTTGACCCGCAGCGGTGCGCAGGCCGGTGATCTGCTCTGCGTCGGCGGCGAACTGGGCAATGCCGCCGGCGCCTTGCCGCTGGTATTGGCCCAACGTGATGCCGAAGCGCATATCGCCCGGCCGCTGCTCGAGCATTACTGGTCGCCGCAGCCGCAACTGGCCCTCGGTCAGGCCCTGCGCGGCAAGGCTACGGCGGCGCTGGACATCTCCGATGGCCTGCTCGCCGATTGCGGGCATATCGCGCTGGCGTCGAAGGTGCGACTTGAGATTGAACGCGAGCGTGTACCGTTGTCGGATGCTTTAGTCGCGTTTCTCGGCCAGCGCGGTGCCGAGCGCGCGGCATTGAGCGGTGGTGATGATTACGTACTGGCCTTCACCTTGCCGACCGCCGAGTTGCCGGCACTGCTGGCCGACGGTTGGCCGATCCATGTGATCGGGCGAGTGCTGCCGGGCCAGGGCGTGGTGCTGCTGGACCGCGACGGGCACGACATCACTCCGCAAATTCGCGGCTACCAACATTTTCAGGAGACACCGTGACAGATCACCCGAAACAGGTCCCTGCCGAATTCGTGCCTCCCTCGGTCTGGCGCAATCCGTGGCATTTCCTCGCGTTCGGCTTCGGCTCCGGCACCTTGCCAAAAGCGCCGGGGACGTGGGGCTCGCTGGTGGCCCTGCCGTTCATTCCGCTGTGGCAGATGCTGCCCGACTGGGGCTACTGGCTGATGCTTGGCATCACCATGCTGTTCGGCTTCTGGCTGTGCGGCAAAGTCGCTGACGATTTGCGCGTGCACGACCACGAAGGCATCGTCTGGGACGAAATGGTCGGCATGTGGATCACCCTGTGGCTGGTGCCGGAAGGCTGGTACTGGTTGCTCGCGGGTTTTCTGGTGTTCCGATTCTTCGATATTCTCAAGCCGTGGCCGATCCGCTGGATCGACAAGCATGTGCATGGCGGCGTCGGCATCATGCTCGACGACGTGCTGGCCGGTGTGTTCGCCTGGCTGGCGATGCAAGGGCTGGTCTGGGTATTCGCCTGATTCGACTCACGTGAGGAAACACGCAATGCTGCGACGCGGGTTGGCGCTGCTGCTTCTGGCTCTGCTGGGCACGTTCGCCCATGCGCAGGCCGCCGCGCCTGTGCCTGCGATGATCCATCTGGCCAGCGAAGACTGGCAAGACTACACCGCCGCCGATGGCCACGGCCTGGCCTGGGACGTGTTGCGCAAAGTCTTCGAGCCGGCCGGGGTCAAGCTGGATATCCGCACGGTGCCGTATACCCGTTCGATCGGGCTGGTGCAGTTGAAGGAAGTCGACGCGCTGGTCGGCTCCTACCGCGACGAGGCCGAGCGCGTGCTGTACCCGCAGTGGAAATTCGACTCCGATCACATCTACGCGCTGGGCTTGGCGAGCAGCCCGCCGCCGACACAGGCGACGCTGGGCAAATACCGCTTGGCCTGGGTGCGCGGCTACCGCTACGAAAACTATCTGCCGAACATCAAACGCTTCAACCAGATCGAACGGCGCACCGGCATTCTGCTGATGCTCAAGCAGGGGCGGGCGGATTACTACATCGATGCGCTGACCGAGATTGAAGCGGTCGTGCGCGATGCCGCGGATCCAGCGCAGTATCGCTATTCGCATCTGGCTGAGTTGCCGCTGTTTCTCGGTTTCGCCGATACGCCACAGGCCCGGGCGTTGATGGCGCTGTATGACCGGCGCATGGCGGAACTGGTCAAGAGCGGGGAGTTGAAGCCGATCTTCGAGAAGTGGCAGCAGCCGTATCCGTTCAACCCGAACTGAAGCCCAACACAAATCCCTGTAGGAGCTGGGAGTGTCATCAAACTTTTTGATCGTTATGCCCGATAATTCAGCCTAAGCGTCTGTAGGAACCTGCTGTTACAATGCCCGCCTGCGAATTTTCAGTCTTCTAGATCAGGAGCACATCGGTGCCTGTCGTCTTCGTCGCCGCTTCCAAGCTGCCAACGCCTTTTGCGCAATTCACCATGCACGGCTTTCTCGATGAGAGCACCGGGCGTGAGCACGTCGTGCTGAGCCTCGGTGAAATTGCCGATGGCGCCCCGGTACTCGGTCGTCTGCATTCCGAATGCCTGACCGGCGATGCCTTGTTCAGCCAGCGTTGCGACTGCGGCTCGCAACTGGAAGCGGCGTTGCAGGCGATCGCCCGCGAAGGCCGTGGCGTGCTGCTGTATCTGCGTCAGGAAGGTCGCGGCATCGGGCTGCTGAACAAGATCCGCGCCTATGAATTGCAGGACGGCGGCGCCGATACCGTGGAAGCCAACGAGCGTCTGGGCTTTGCTGCCGATCAGCGCGACTACGCCATGTGCCTGCCAATGCTCGAGCATTTGGGCGTGAAATCCCTGCGCCTGATGACCAACAACCCGCGCAAGGTCAAAGCGCTGACCGACATGGGCATTGTCGTCGCCGAGCGCGTGCCGCTGCACACCGGGCACAATCCGCACAACAAACTCTACCTGGCGACCAAGGCCAGCAAGCTCGACCACATGATGGGCAACGAGCATCAGGGCGAGGTCGACCGCGCGTGACCCGCGGCCAGGTGCGGCGGCGGTTAGCGGTGGCCTGGTGGCAATACCTGGCGCTGGCGCTGTTGCCGCTGTTCGTGCTCAACGCGCTGTTCGGTGAAGGGCAGGGCCTGTTGCCAGTGCTGGCGATGCCTTTGTTCATCGCCGGCGTCGCCTCGATGTTTGTCAGCCTGAAGTATTTCGCCCGCTACAAACACGCCCTGATCGCCACGCAAAAAGCCCTCGATAGCGCCGATGAACCCGCCGCCTGGATTGCCCTTGCGGCACGTCGGCGTGCAGCGTTGCTGGTGGCGTCTTTGCCGGCCTGGATCGGCGCACTGGCGGTATTCGTCGGCCTCGAAGCCGTGCCATTGATGCTGCTGGCGCTGTCCACCGCCGTGCTGTTCTACCTCTACCGTATTCCGCGTCAACTCGGTTGATGCGTCGCCTGTGGCTGGCGGTTCTGCTGCTCGGCCTGAGCAGCCCGGCGCTGGCCGCATTGCGGGTGGTCAGCCTCGCCCCCTCGCTGTCTGAAATCGTCGTTGAACTGGATTCCGCCGACCTGCTGGTCGGCGTGCTGGATGCGGGCGAGCGGCCGGCGGCGATAGCGGATGTTCCATCAGTGGGCCGCTACGGCCAGCTCGACATGGAGCGCTTGCTCAGCCTGAAACCGGATTTGCTGCTGCTCTGGCCCGGCAGCGTCGGCGCCGGGCAGCGTGATCAGCTCAAGCGCCTGAACATTCCGACCTTCGTCGCCGAGCCGCATACGTTGATGCAACTCGCGGCGCAGATCGAAGCCATTGCCGAACAGCTCGGGCGTCCTGAACGCGGGGCGCAAAGAGCGGCCGAATTGCGTAAACAACTGGATGACCTTCGTCAACGTTATCGTCGTGATGTGCCGCTGCGGGTGTTTTATCAAGTCTGGGACAAGCCGCTTTACACCGTGGGGGGCGGGCAGATCATCAGCGATGCGCTTGAGGTGTGCGGCGCGCGCAATGTCTTCGCCGAGCTGAATCTGCCGGCACCGCAGGTGAGTATCGAGGCGGTATTGCAGCGTGATCCGGAAGTGATTGTCGCCGGTGATCAGGCGCAGCTAGGGGCGTGGAAGACCTGGCCGCAGGTGGCAGCAGTCAGGCAGGGGAGACTGCTATTGGTCAGTGACAAAGGTCTGGAAAGGCCCAGTGGTCAGATGATCAGTGCGACCGCCAAACTCTGCCAATTGATCGCGCCGGATCGGTAGACCGCATCGCCTGTATTCGCGAGCAGGCTCGCTCCCACACTGGATTTGCGTTGAAAACAAACTGTGTGGCCGCACTCAGTCTACTGTGGGAGCGAGCCTGCTCGCGAAGAGGCCTGCCAACCAACACAAATCTCAGTTCAGAGTTCAGGAGTCCAGGTCACCCCAAACATCCACGCCCGACCTTCCTCACGATAGCCATACTGCGCGCCGTCATAGCTGTAATTCGCCCGGCTGTAGCCCTTGTCCAGCAAGTTATCCACCTTCAGATCCAGCTTGATCTCACGGTTCAGCGCCCAACTGCTGCGCAGTCCAAGCGTGCCGTAGCCGCCCAGCGACTGAGTGTTGTTCAAATCATCGTAACTGCCGCTGACCAATTGCCAACTGGCGCCGAGTCCCAAGCGATCGAACTGCCGATCCACATCCCAACTGGCCGTGCGCCGCGCCCGTCGCGCCAGCGTATGCCCGGTATCGCGATCTCGCGGATCAATGATCGCCACGCCAAGATTGCTCTGCCAGCCAAACAGCTCCTGCTTCAACGCTGCTTCAAAACCGTTGATGCGCGCTGACGCAACGTTCTGCGGGCGGGAGTTGCTGCCGAAGATGATCGCGTCTTCCAGGTCGGTACGGTAAATCGAGGCTTCCAGCCGCGCACTGTCGCTCAACTGGCTGCGCCATTGCAGTTCGTAGCTTTTCGAAGTTTCCGGTTTCAGGTCGGGATTGCTGAAGTCCGGGTAGTACAGGTCGTTGAAGGTCGGCGCGCGGAACCCTTCGCTGTAGCTCAGCAGCACGTCGTTGTCCGGGTTCAGCGGCAGGGTGAAGGTGCCGCTCCAGGTGTTCTGGCTGCCGAACTGCTGGTTGTCGTCGTGGCGCAGGCCGATCTCGGTGGAGAAACTGTCGGCCTGATAACGATGCTGGATGAACGCTGCGCGATTCCAGCGGCTGTCCTCGTCAAACGCAGTGCTGCTGTTGACCCGGTCTTCGTACCAGTCGCCGCCGAGGATAAGGCTGTTGCGCGCGTCCAGCGTCAGGTCGTTCTGCCAGTTCACCGAGTCGCGATAGGTGTTGAACACCGTGCGCTCGTCGCTGAGCTTGTCGAAGGTCTTTTCGCGGTTTTCGCTGTGGCCGAATTCAATGCGGGTTTTCCAGGTTTCGTTGACCCGCGCATCGACATAACTGCTGATGCTACTGACATTGAAATCACTGTATGGCTGCTGTTGCACCGACTCGAAAGTGTCCATGTCGAAGCGGCCGAACGGGTTGTCGAATTCGCTCCTGCCACGGTTATCCAGCAGATTGGCGCCGACTTCGACGTCATCGGTCAGCGCGTGGCTGAGGCTCAGGCTCAGGGATTTGTTGCGGTAGGCGTCATGGTCGCTGTCGCTTGGATACGACTCGTGGGTGCGGTCGATCCCGGCCGTTTCGTCGAGGCTGGCGCCGAGGTTGAAGCGGGTTTTGTCGTCGCCGCCGGACAAGCCGAGGCTGCGTTCCCATGTCTGCTGACTGCCGAAGCCCAGATGCAGGCGTGGCTGCAAGCCTTGCTCGGTGCCGCGCCGGGTGAAGATCTGGATCACGCCGCCAATCGCGTCGCTGCCGTAGATCACCGAGCGCGAACCGCGCAGCACTTCGACGCGCTCGATCTGCTCGATGTTCAGATGCTGCAGGTTGCTGTCGCCGGAAGTCGAGTTACCGATGCGCTGTCCATCGACCAGCACCAGGCTCTGCGCCGATCGCGTGCCGCGAATGTAGATCCCCGGCAGACTGCCGCGCCCACCGGTCTGCGCCACTTGCACGCCTGGCACGCGACGCAGCAGATCGGGCACGTCGCTTGGTTGCAGGCGATCGATGTCTTCGCGGGTGAACACGGTGTTGGCGGCGCTGCTGTCGTTGCGCGCCTCGACCTGACGATTGGCGCTGATCAACGTGTCCGGCAGCTTCAGCGCCTGATCGCGTTCGAATGTATCGGCAAGGGCGCTGGCGGTTGGCAGCAGGAGGAAGGGCAGGGCGAGGCGCGAGAGGTTCATGGACAGTCCAACGGGAGTTTCAGGTGTACACAAATCAAATGTGGGAGCGAGCCTGCTCGCGAAGGCGGTGTATCAGTCAGTTCGTCTTTGACTGACAGTCCGCTTTCGCGAGCAGGCTCGCTCCCACAAGGGTATTGCGTTTATTGGTCGAGCAATGCCAGCCGCTGGCGAATCGACGCTTCGATCCCGGCCTCATCCAGCCCGCACTCGGCAAGCATCTGCGCCGGTTTCGCATGCTCGACATAGATATCCGGCAAGCCCAGATGCAGCATCGACTTGAGGATGTTCTCGCGGGCGAGGAATTCGCTGACCGCGCCGCCGGCGCCGCCCATGATTGCGTTCTCTTCGATGGTCACCAACAACTCGTGGTTGCCGGCGATCTCGCGCACCAAGGCTTCATCCAGCGGTTTGACGAAACGCATGTCGACCACGGTGGCGTCGAGTTTCTCGGCGACTTTCAAGGCTTCGCTCAGTTGCACGCCGAACACCAGCATGGCGACCTTGCTGCCCTGACGACGGACGATGCCCTTGCCGATTTCGATCGCTTCGAGATCTTTTTCGATGACTGCATTCGGGCCGCTGCCACGCGGGTAACGCACCGCCGCCGGGCCGTTGTAGAGGTGGCCGGTGGTGAGCATCTTGCGCAATTCGTTTTCATCGCTCGGGGTCATGATGACCATGCCCGGGATGCAGCGCAGGTACGACAGGTCGTAGCTGCCAGCATGGGTCGGGCCGTCTTCGCCGACCAGACCGGCACGGTCGATGGCGAACAGCACGTCGAGGTTCTGCACCGCGACATCGTGCACCAATTGGTCGTAACCGCGTTGCAGGAATGTCGAGTAGATCGCCACCACCGGTTTCGCACCTTCGCAGGCCATGCCGGCGGCGAACGTGACCGCGTGCTGCTCGGCAATCGCCACGTCGAAATAACGCTCGGGGAAGCGCTCGCTGAACGCCACCAGATCCGAGCCTTCCTTCATCGCTGGGGTGATCCCGACCAGACGCGCGTCAGCCGCCGCCATATCGCACAGCCATTCACCGAATACCGCCGAATACTTCGGCCCGCTGGCGGCTTTTGGCGCGGCGGCCGGGGCGTCCAGTGGTTCGAGTTTGGTGATGGCGTGGTAACCGATCGGGTCGACTTCCGCCGGGGCGAAGCCTTTGCCTTTCTTGGTGACGATGTGCAGGAATTGCGGGCCTTTGAGATCGCGCATGTTGCGCAGCGTCGCGATCAATGTCGGCAAGTCATGGCCGTCGATCGGGCCGATGTAGTTCCAGCCCAGCTCTTCGAAGAGGGTGCCGGGGACCAGCATGCCCTTGGCATATTCTTCGGTGCGACGGGCGATTTCCCACGCGCCGGGCAGGCGCGAAAGGACTTTCTTGCTGCCCTCGCGCATGCTCGCGTAGGTGCGGCTGGACAGGATCTTCGCCAGATAATTCGACAACCCGCCGACGTTGCGCGAGATCGACATATCGTTGTCGTTGAGGATCACCAGCATGTTGGCGTTGACTTCCGGCGCATGGTTGAGCGCCTCGAAAGCCATGCCGGCGGTCAGCGCGCCGTCGCCGATCACGGCGATAGCCTTGCGATCGCTGTCCTGCAGACGGGCGGCAATGGCCATGCCCAGCGCAGCGCTGATCGAGGTGCTGGAGTGGCCGACGCCAAAGGTGTCGTACTCGCTCTCGGAGCGGCGCGGGAACGCGGCAATGCCGTCCTTCTGACGCAGGCTGGCCATGCGCTCGCGGCGACCGGTGAGGATCTTGTGCGGATACGCCTGATGCCCGACGTCCCACAGCAGACGGTCGTCCGGGGTGTCGAAGACGTAATGCAGCGCGATGGTCAGCTCGATCACGCCCAGGCCGGCACCGAAATGCCCACCGGTCTGGCCGACCGTGTAGAGCAATTCCAGGCGCAACTCATCGGCCAGGGTTTCCAGCTCGGCTTCGCCTAACCGGCGCAGGCCGTCCGGCGTGTTCGCGCGGTCGAGCAGGGGCGTGGTCGGGCGCTTGCGGGGAATCTCATGAAACGTCGTGGGCATCAGGCGAATCGTTATAGGTATAAAAGATGCGGCAGTTTACCTGATGCATCGCCCCCTGCCCACGCGTTGGTCTTTTTTGGCCGATACGCCGTCAGTTGCGTCGCTCGACGATATACCGCGCCAGCTCGCGCAACGGCTCGGCTGCCGCGTCAAACGGTCGCAGCGCCTGCAGGGCCTGATCGCGCAGTTCCAGAGCGTAGGCCTTGGCCGCGTCGAGGCCGAGCAGGGCCGGGTAGGTCGGCTTGTCGCGGGCAATGTCGGCGCCCTGGCGTTTGCCGAGGGTGGCGGTATCGCTTTCCACGTCGAGGATGTCGTCCTGCACCTGAAAGGCCAGACCAATGGCCTGTGCATAAGTCTGCAACGCCTGAAGCTGATCCGGCTGAGCGCGGCCGCTGGCCAGGGCGCCGAGCCTGACGCTGACTTCAATCAGCGCACCGGTCTTGTGCCGGTGCATCTGTTCGAGGGCTTGTTGATCGAGCTTGAGGCCGACCGAACCCAGATCGATGGCCTGACCACCGACCATGCCCGCCGGACCGGCTGCATGGGCCAGCGCCGTGACCATCTGCAGACGGATGTCGCTGCTGCAATCGCTCAGGCGCGGGTCGAGCAGGGCGCTGAAGGCCAGGCTCTGCAAACCGTCACCGGCGAGGATCGCGCAGGCTTCGTCGAATTTCTTGTGAGTGGTCGGCTGGCCGCGACGCAGATCGTCGTCGTCCATGGCCGGCAAATCGTCATGCACCAGCGAGTAGGCGTGGATCAACTCGACCGCACAGGCCGCGCCGCTGGCCTGTTCAGCCTTTCCGCCGAGGGCTTCGCACGCCGCGTAAGCCAGCAACGGGCGCACGCGCTTGCCGCCGTTCATCACGCTGTAGCGCATTGCTTCGTAGAGCCGCGCCAGTTCCGGCAACGGCGCATTGAACAGCGTCTCCAGCGCCGCGTTGACCCGGGCCTGACTGCTCGCCGAATACGCCGCGATCATTCTGGCTCATCCGCGTCGAAGGGTTCCTCGGCGAGCTCGCCATCGCGCTCCAGCAGCACCTGCACTTTCTGCTCGGCCTGGGCCAGCGCCGCCTGGCAGTCACGGGTCAGGCCGATGCCCTGCTCGAAAGCGGTCAGCGAGTCTTCCAGCGACAACTCACCGTTCTCCAGACGCTCGACCAGTGTTTGCAGGTCGGCGAGGGATTGTTCGAAATCCAGTGCAGCTTTTTTGCGGGCCATGGCGGCAATTTCCGGTAGACGTTAAACCGGCGCGACACTAGCAGATAGGGGGGGTATGGGCAAATGAGCGGGCCGTCGCCAAGCCTCTCCATAACGGTCGGCGATTCAATCCGGATAGTTGATTTTGTAACGCGTACTGCGTCCGCCGCCCGGCAGGCGTTGCAGGCAGCCCTTCTCCAGCAACTCCGCCAGATGCCGCGTCGCGGTGGCTTTGGAAACTTTCGCAACCGCTTGATATTGCCCTGCGCTGAGGCCCTGTTCGAAACCGCGCTCACCGCCATCGAGCAAGCGCTTGAGCACTTTGATCTGCTCCGCTGAAAGGTCGGACTCGCGGTGCGTCTGCCAGAAGCGGGTCTTGCCCAACACCGAATCTATCCGGGTGATGGCTTGCTGCAGGCTACGCAGCAGTGTCTGCAAAAACCAGGTCAGCCATTCGGTGATATCGAGCGTGGCCTTTTGGCTCGACTCCAGAATCCGGTAATAACCGGCGCGATCCTCGAGAATGCTTGCGGACATCGCGTAGAAGCGGATCGCCTGCGCTTCGCCTTGAGCCAGCGCCAGATCGGTGATGGTGCGGGCCAGACGACCGTTGCCGTCGTCGAAAGGGTGCAGAGTGACAAACCAGAAATGCGCGATGCCAGCACGTAACAGCGGATCCAGCGAAACCTGATCGCGGCTGGCTTCGAACCAGCTCAAAAAACGCTCAATTTTCTGTTCCAGCCCTTGGCGCGGTGGCGCCTCAAAGTGAACCGTTGGCCGGTCGAGTCGTCCGGACACCACCTGCATCGGTTCGTCGCCGCGCAAGGTACCGACGAGTATTGACCGCGCGCTGAACATCGCTTCCTCAGCGGGGAAAAGCCAGCTGTGCCATTCCAGCAATCGGGCCAGAGTCAGCGGCTCGTCGAAGCCATGGGTGGCATCGAGCATCAATTGCGCCAAGCCCTCGCTACGCTGGCTGACGCTATCGCGATCAGTCCATTCCAGACCCAGGCGCCGGGCCAGAGAGGAACGCACGGAGCCGACATTCAGTTGCTCACCCTCGATGGCGGAGGAGGTGACGATGTTCTGAAGCAACGCATCAAGCTCGCTCTGTGCGCTCATCGAATCGCCCACTGAGCCGGCCATTCCCAAGAGTCGGCCCTGCGTCTGCACGCACTCGCGCAGCAGCGGGGCGAGGCGATCTGCTTGCCATTTGAAGTCGGGCCAATCCGGTTGTTGCCAGATCCAGTGCGCGGTCATTGATCACCTGTCATAGAGGCGTGAGCCGAATAAAAACGCTATTCGGCTCATTTGGTGAGCCGAATATGCCGGCTATTCGGCTCATCGTCTAC
The DNA here is from genome assembly GCF_004307535.1 of Pseudomonas sp. Sample_9. Taxonomy (NCBI): domain Bacteria; kingdom Pseudomonadati; phylum Pseudomonadota; class Gammaproteobacteria; order Pseudomonadales; family Pseudomonadaceae; genus Pseudomonas; species Pseudomonas sp. Sample_9. The sequence goes on along the minus strand of NZ_RAZO01000485.1, from coordinate 20,147 downwards.
CCAAGGGCGCGATTCCTACAGCAATCACACATGTATCCGATTGTTAAAAAACTGCCGAATCGCTACTCTTCGCGGCTTCTACGGCCCCGACAGTTGCGGGGCATTCAGACGAAACGCAGTTCACCGCTGTGAAGTACCGAGGATCGGGTGCAAGGTTTCGTTCAAGGCATGGCAGGAGGCGTCACATGCGTTCATTTCTTTTGCTGCTGATCGGCCTCGCCTGCGCGCCTGCGCTGTGGGCCGCGCCGACTGCGCAGGTGTCCGAGCCGGTGGGCGGCTGGCGTTATCACGGCCTGCTCGATCGCTCGGAAAATCCGCAGGTCGCCTACCCGACGCCGCCGATCGATCGCGGCATCCAGCGCAATCGCACGATGATCCAGGGCCAGCTCAAGGCTCTGGGGCACATGCGTCCGCCGCACAGCCTCGCCGTCAACGGCAATCCATTGAATCTGTACACCGACGACGATGGGCGTTTCGCCCGGCCTTACGCCTTCGGCGCCGGTTCCAACAGCGTTGAAGTGATCAGCGCCGAAGGGCAGTCGCTCAAGCGCGTGCAATTTTATGAAGCAAATAATCTGCGCACGCCGGCGAAGATTCGTCTTGTCTTGGGATGGGACGACCCGAAAGCCGAGCTGGATCTGCATATTGTCACCCCCGACGGTCAGCATGCCTTTTGGGCAAGGCCGGCGTTGAGCAATGGCGGCGGCCTCGACCCGGATGGCGTCGACGGCCCCGGCCCGGAAATGTTCACCATGACCGCGCCGCTGCACGGCACGTATCTGGTCTACGTCAACTATTGGGGCAACTACGGCGATGGTGGCTATAACTTCGAGGAAGCCAGCAATCAGAACGAGGTGATCACCTCGCAGATCACCCTGGTGCTCAACGAAAACACCGTCGACGAAAAACGCGAAACCTTCATCGTGCCCCTGCGGGCGATCGGTGATCTGCTGCTGGTCAAGACTTTCAACTATTAAGCATCCCGCCACGGATGAACTCGGATGTTGTGAACATGAGCGATAACACTGTGACTCCAGCTGCCGCGACACCGGCGGCCAAACCTTCGCGGCGCTGGCCGCTGGTCGTGCTCGGCCTGTGCCTGGTGGCCGGTGTGGCGGGCGGTTTCGGCTGGCTGCTGCTCAAGCCCAAAGCGCCGCCGGCGACACTTGCCAGTGACAAGCTCGGCCTCGGCCGTCCAGACGCCTTGCTCGAAACCCGTTCACTGAGCCAATTGCCCAAGGACCTGCTGACGGTGCCGTTTCTCAAGGCCACGCTCACCGAGGATTTCGTCTTCTATTACGAAACCCACGCCGACCGCCTCGGCCTGATCGGCAGCCTGCGCCGGATCATCTACGAGCATGACCTGAAGTTGCAGGACAGCCTGATCGAACAGCTTTTCGATCAGCCTGCCGACGTCGCGCTGTGGCGTGGTGCGGATGGTCGTTTGAAGGATTTCCTGCTGGTGATGGATCGCGGCGGGTTGGCCAAGCTGCTCGAGCCGTTGGCGAAAGTGGCGCTGGATGACACCCAGCTCAGCATCTTCGGCACTCTCAAAGTCGGCGGCGACGACGTGCCGCTGTATCAACTCAGCTACAACGCCAGCAAATCACTGCTGTTCGCGTCGCGCGGCGACAAACTGGTGGTGCTGTCCAATCCAGCCAAGTACTACGACCCCGAGAGCGGCGTCTCGGAAGAGTCGGGCCGCGTTTCCGCGCAAGCGCTGGCGGCGTTGCTCAACGGTGAAAAGCTTTTCCCCGAAGCGTTCGGCTTGCCAGCGAAAAACCCGGAAACCAAGCAGCGTCTGTCGGTCAATTCCAGCGTGCTCGCCATGAGCTATCAGCGCTTCATCCCGAATTTCGCCGGACTGCGTTTCGACATGGACGACAAGGGCTGGCACAGCTATCTGGCCATGGATGAGCTGGAAAACCAGCCGGACTTCGATTTCAAACCGGTCTGGCAGGCGATGCCGTTGGGGGCGAGCGCTTGCGTGACCCTGCCGGTGGCGGCCGAGCCGCAGAAACCGATATTAATCAAGCTCGGTGCCGATGAAGCTGTTGCGCAAACGCTGACCGAACACGTCGCTGGCGCGGCCGGCCTGTGCTGGTACGCCGATTCGCGGTTGTACACACCGCTGCTGGTCGCCAGCCTCAAAGACGAGGACAGCAGCAAGCTTGACGGTGATCTGGGCAAATTGTTCGGCTCGATGGTCGGCGCGTTCGAAGCCAACGTCGCCGAAAGCGTATTCCCGGTGATCGACAAGCAGGAAGGCCAGAGCCACGTCTGGCAGCGTCAGGTCAGTTCGAGTTTCGGGCCATACGCGGCGAAGACCGCTGAAAACCCGGAGGCGATTTCCGGCAAGGCGTTCATGAAAGTCAGCCTTGCCCGTCACGGCTCGACGCTGCTGTTTTCCCTCGACGACAAACTCGTCGACAAAGCCCTCGGCACCCTCGACAAGCGCTTCCCGCCGATGGCCGACGTTTTGCCAAAAGACGTACTGATGCCGATCTACTTCGGCCCGGACGCGATGGCGCAACTGATGCAGCGCGAAACCCTCGACAGCCTGCCGCAGGACATGGAGCCGGTGTTTTATAACGCTGCGCAAACCTACCTGATGCCGAAACTGCGCACCCTTGGCGGTTACGGCAAATATGCCCTGACCCTGCCCGAAGGCAGTGAGCCGGATGGCCACTGGCAATGGCTGCCGCTGGAATGGAAAGCGCTGTGACCGCACTGATCCGCAGCCTCGGCCTGCTCGCGCTGTTGCTCAGCGCAGGCGCCCGAGCAGTTGAAGCGCCAGCGCTCGACCCGGCGCAATCCCAGGTATTCCGCGCCTGGTTTGTGCGCATCGCTCAAGAGCAGCTCAGCCAAGGTCCGAGCCCGCGCTGGTATCAGCAGGACTGCGCCGGGCTGGTGCGCTTTGCCGCCAACGAAGCGCTGAAAGTCCATGACGACAAATGGCTGCGCAGCAATGGCCTGTCCAATCGTTATCTGCCGCCGGAGCTGTCGCTCAAAGATGACCAGCGCAAACTCGCGCAACAGTGGCAGCAGGGCGGCGGCAAGGTCGGCCCGTACGTCAACGCGATCAAACTGATTCAGTTCAACAGCCATCTGGTCGGCCGCGATGTGTCGCAGGCGCGGCCCGGTGACCTGATGTTTTTCGATCAGGGCGACGACCAGCACCTGATGATCTGGATGGGCCGCTACATCGCCTATCACACCGGCACCACCACCCCCACTGACAACGGCATGCGTTCGGCAAGCCTGCAGCAACTCATGACATGGAAGGACACCCGATGGATACCCGACGCAGCCAACCCCAACTTCATCGGCGTCTATCGACTGAACTTTCTCTCCCAATGACCGGTGCCCGCATGTTGCGTATCTGTTCGCGAATTTCCTTGCTGTTGGCGTTGTTGCTGCCGTTTTCCTGCGTCAACGCCGAAGACTCGGTGGAGCCGAGCAATTACACGCCGGTCGCCGGTGAGAGTTTCTTCCTGCTCGCCGACAGCAGTTTTGCCAGCGACGAGCAGGCGATGGTCCGCCTTGAAGCACCGGGTCGTGACTACCGGCGCTTTCGTATGGAGCCGTACGGCGGCGCCGACATTCGCGTATATCGCATCGACAAGCCGCTGGATTTCCTCAAGCGCCAGAAGAACCTGCATCGCGTCGTCAGCGACGGCCAGTTCAAGGGCGAAGGTCTGTCCAACACTCTCGCCTATCTGTGGGACAACTGGTATCGCAAATCCCGGCGGGTGATGCAGCGTGCGTTCTCCTACGAGTCGCGCAAGCAGGTCACAGAAGAAGTGCCGGAGCTGAAAATGGGCGAGGCCATGGCCGCGCCGACGCCGTACGACGCGCAGCCGCAATTCGCGCTGATCCCGGGTCTGCCGGTGGTCAGCCAGTTCCGTTATCCACTGTGGCAGGCCAAGCCGATCCAGCCACCGACCGGGGTCAATCTGGCCGGCTCGTCCAGCGACTTTGTCAGCGTCGCGCCGGGCAACGTGTACATCCCGCTGGGTAACCTGAAACCGGGGCTGTATCTGGTTGAAGCGCTGATCGGCAAGTACCGCGCGACCACCATGGTTTTCGTCTCCAACACCGTCGCGGTGAGCAAGATTGCCGGTGATGAACTGCTGGTCTGGGCCGCGCGCAAACACGAGGGCAGCTCGGTGCCGAAGGTCAATGTGCTGTGGACCGATGGCCTCGGCGTGATGAGCAGCGGTGCTACCGATGCCGATGGTTTGCTGCGCCTGAAACACGTCAGCCCGGAGCGCTCGTTCGTCATCGGCGAGGACGAAGAGGGCGGCGTGTTCGTCTCGGAAAACTTCTACTACGACAGCGAAATCTACGACACCAAACTGTATGCCTTCACCGACCGGCCGCTGTATCGTCCGGGCGATTGGGTGTCGTTGAAAATCGTCGGTCGCGAGTTCAAGAATGCCCGTGATTCGGTGCTGCCGGGCGCGGCGGATGTCAGTGTAAGCGTGCTTGATGCCACGGGGACCGAATTGCAGACCCTCGATCTGAAACTGGATTCGAAAGCAGGTACGCAGGGTCGCTTCCAGTTGCCGGATAACGCCGTGGCCGGTGGTTACGAGATCCGTTTCAACTACAAGGATCAGGCCTACAGCAGTGCTTTCCGTGTGGCTGAATACATCAAGCCGCACTTCGAAATCTCGCTGAATCTGGCCAAGCAGGATTACCGTACCGGTGAGCCGGTGAAAGGCAGTCTGGTGTTGCTTTACCCGGACGGCAAACCGGTGGCCAACGCCAAATTGAGCCTGAGCCTGCGCGCCCAGCAACTGTCGATGGTCGACAACGAGCTGCAATACCTCGGGCAATTTCCGGTGGAGCTGACCAGCACCGAACTGACCACCGACAGCAAGGGCAACGCGACCCTCGATCTGCCAGCCGCCGACAAGCCAAGCCGCTACATGCTCACTGTGTTTGCCAGCGACGGCGCGGCTTATCGGGTCAAGACCACCAAGGAAATCCTCATCGACCGTGGTGCGGCGAGTTTCCGCTTGAGCGCGCCGCAGCGTTTCAGCGCGGTCGGTGACAAGGTTGCCTTCAGCTACGCCAATGAGGCTGGCACCGAACAGAGCAAAGCTGTAACGCCGAGCAGCTACGCCTGGGTGCGCCTGGAAGATCAGAGCACCGGCGAAGGCAAACTCGCCGCAACGGACAAAGGCTTCAGCCTCGCCTTCGAACGTCCGGGCACTTACAACCTGACGCTGAAGGATCAACACGGTCGCGTCCTCGGCGCCACCGGCCACTCGGTCACCGGCGACGGTGTGAAAGCGGTGCCGGGTACCGTGGAAATCGTCCTCGACAAGCCCGAGTACAAGGCGGGCGAAGAAGCGCTGGCGCTGATCACCTTCCCTGAGCCGGTCAGCGATGCACTGCTATCGCTGGAGCGCGACAAGGTCGAGGCCACTGCGCTGCTGGCCAAGGGCGCTGACTGGTTGAAGCTGGAAAAACTCAGCGACACCCAATACCGCGCGCGCATTGCGGTGAAGGATAACTTCGCGCCGAACCTGACCTTCTCCGTGCTCTACACCAAGGGCGGTCAGTACAGCTTCCAGAACGCCGGGATCAAAGTGGTCGCGCCGCAAATCGACGTGGCGATCAGCACCGACAAAGCGGTGTATCTGCCGGGCGATACGGTCACGGTCGACCTGACCACTCAGTTCGCCGGTAAAGCGGTTCCGGCGCATCTGACGGTCAGCGTGGTCGACGAAATGGTCTACGCGCTGCAACCGGAAGTCGCGCCGAGCATCGACCAGTTCTTCTATCATCCGCGGCGCAACAACGTGCGCACCAGTGCCAGCCTGTCATTCATCAGCTACGACGTGGCATTGCCGGGCAGCCCCGGCGCACCGGGCAAGGCCAATCGCAGCGAACGCGGCGTGAAAGTGCTTGAGCGTCCGCGCCGTGAAGACGTCGACACCGCTGCGTGGCAGCCGGAGTTGTTGACTGGCGCCGACGGCAAAACCCGTTTCACCTTCAAGATGCCCGACTCGCTGACCCGCTGGCGCATCACCGCGCGGGCGATTGCCGATGACGGTCAGGTCGGGCAGAAGAAGCAGTTTGTCCGTTCGGAAAAACCGCTATACCTGAAGTGGAGCGGGCCGAGCAGATTCCGCAAGGGCGATCAGCCGCAACTGGGCGTGTTTGCGTTCAGTCAGGCGGAGAAACCGGTCAAGGCTGAACTGGTGACTCACTATGCCGGTAACGAACAAAGTATGCCGGTGACTCTGAACAGCGGCATCAATTACCTGCCACTGCCGGCGTTCGCTTTGGCCTCTGGCGAGTGGACGGCGGAGCTGGTGCAGGATGGCAAAGTCGCCGATGCCCTGGCTGTGCGCTTGAGTGCCACCGGTGAAGGCTGGCAAGTCACCCAGACACAAAGCCTCGACGTGGTCAGCGGCGATACGCCGTTGAGTTTGCCGGCGGATGCCACGGATATTCGCCTGCGTCTGGATGACAGTCCGCAAGCGCTGTTCCGTTCCGCCCTCGATGATCTGCTCAGCTACCCGTACGGCGGCGTCGAGCAGACCGCCAGTCGCTTGCTGCCGCTAAGCATCGCTTATCCATCGCTGGCCTCGAATCCGCAGATTCGCGATCGCTTGCGCCTGATCATGCAAAACAGCCGTCTGCGTCTGGTGCAAATGGCCGGGCCGTCTGCGAGCTTCACCTGGTGGGGCTACGACGGCGAGCCGGATGCATTTCTCACCGCCTATGCCTATTACGCCGACTGGAACGCCAGCCGCGTACTCGACCTGACCCTGCCGCCGGAGCACTGGCAGCGGGTGCTGGAGGTGTACGCCAAGCAAGCGCCGAATACGCCATTGCTGCAACGGGCGCTGATTCTGTCGTTCGCCAAACAGATGCAGTTGCCAGTGAACACGCTGCTCAGCGGTCTGATCGACGATCTGGCCAAGGCCGGTGAAGGCGCTGCCGAAACCTTGCTCGACGACGGCCAGGACAGTCTGGTGATGAACGACCCGGATTCGGCACTTGGTCTGGCGGCGGCGCGGGTACTCACTGCATCGTTGGCCACGCAGGCGAAAGTTGCTTTGCCGGAGGCATTCAATCGTCAACTGGGCGCAGCGCAACAACGTCTGGCGGTCAGCTCGCAGCCCTTCGTCGAAGCGCTGAACCTGTCGCTGCAACCGTTTGATCAGGCCCGGGCGACGGCGTTGTTGCAACGTCTGTTGGCGCAGCAATCGACACTGGAACGTGCACTGGCGCTGACCTGGCTGCAACGCAGCATCGCTCAGGCCTCGCCGACCATCGCGCTGATGCCGGGTGAGGGCTGGAAGAAAAACTACGGCGCCAGCGGCGAGATGTACTGGACATGGCAAGGTGCGACGCCGCTGCCGAATGTGCTGAGCGTGTCCGGCACGCAAGAGCGGCCGCTGCGTGCAGCGCTGAGCTTCCAGACCCAACAGCCGCAGGTCGATCCGATGGCCGTGACCATCACCCGGCGCCTGTCGCGTCTGGTGCCGGGCGACGAAGCGTTCACCTTCAAACTCGAGCCGGTCGGCACTAAACCGTTGTCCAGCGACAGCCTGTACCTGGACGAGGTGATCCTCACCAGCAAAGCGCCGAAACCGCTGCGCTACGGCATGCTTGAAGTGCCGCTGCCACCGGGCGCGGATGTCGAGCGCACGACGTGGGGCATCAAGTTGCAGGGCAAGGACGGCACCGAACCGACCGCGCTGGAGAAGGCGCGTTTCGAACCGGGTCAGTTGGCTTACGCGGTGCCGGTCGATGCATTGAGCGGTGAGTTGCGCCTGCGTCATCTGGTGCGCTTCTCGCAGAAGGGCCAGTTCAACCTGCCACCGGTACGCTTCAAGCAGGTGTATGCGCCGCAGCATCAGGCCCAGGAGGCGAAAGCCGCCCTCGGTCAGGTCACGGTCAACTGACATGCGCCGGCCGCTGTTGTGGCTGCTGATGGGTGTGATGCCTGCGCTGGCGACAGCGCAGGACGAGCCGTTGCGCGTGGCCTATCAGGGCGAGTTGTTGTCGTTGAGTCAGACGCAACTGATCAAGCGCGAACCGTTGCCAGCGTCGCTGGATGCGCCGCTGGGCAGTCTGTGGAAGTTGTTCGTCTACGCGTGGCTGGTGGATACCGGTGCACAGGAACCGGCGTATGAATGTCGCGGGCAGTCCAAAGAAGAAGTTTATTGCTGCTCGGCGGGCGGCAAGATCGAGCGGGATCAGGCACTGGTGAAGTCCTGCGGTCTGTATTTCGAACCGGCGCGGTTGGGCATTGCAGCGACGGATTGGCGAGCGTATTGGCAGGCGCGGCAGGCGCCGTCGTGGTTGCTGGATTTGCCAGCCGTGCAACCGGCAACAAGGGTTTCGGTTGCCGAGTTATTGAGCGTTCTGGCGTTGCTGCCAGCGCAGGAACAGATGCGCCGCGTGCTGCTCGATGTCGTGCTGAACGCGGCGGACGGCAATGTCGTCGGCGAGTTGGGCGGGCGTTTGCGGGTGAAAACCTGGAGCTGGCTCGGCGACCAGGATGCGCAATCGCGACAAGGCGGATTCGCTGGCTGGACCACTGATGGCGCGCCGATCTGGGCGGGCGGGCGCGGCACCAGTCAGATGGTCCTGCGTCATTACGGTCAGGCGCTGGCCAGCGTGTTGCCGACGGCGTGGCCAGCAGACGCGGGGCGTTGTGTGGAAGTCGGGCTGTTTTCGAAATACCCGGTTTCGACAGTTCTGGCCGGGGATCGTGTTGCCACGTCCGGGCCATTGCGCGGCGATTACCGCGTCGAATTCGCCAACGGCAATGCGCTGGACATCCACAGCGATGGCGAATTGTTTCTGCTCAACGACAAACTCGTCGCAAGGCTTGATCGCGAAGAATATGTCGCCCGTGTCCTTGAGCGCGAAGCCAAACCGCAACCCGCCGAAGCCGCCAAGGCGCTGGCCGTAGCGATCCGCACTTATCTGCTGCAAAACGCCACGCGCAACGGCGATTGCCTGAGCATCGACGACAGCAGCAATCGCCAGCGCGTCGCCCCGCGTCCAGCCTCGGCCGAGTCACGCAACATCGCGGCGTGGACGGCGGACCTGGTAATGGCTGGCAGCACCGTCACCTATCACTCCGACCAGCCCGGCCCAGACAAACTCGCCTGGCAGCAAGCCGTCGAGCAAGCGAACGCCGGCCAGCGCTACGACGCGATTCTGCTGCACGCCTATCCACGCGCCAGCCTCAGCCGCTGGGACAACCCGGTCGCCTCCTGCGAAGCATTGCCCGCCGCGCAAGACTGGCTGCAAAAGCAGCGACGCGGCTGGCGTCCGACGCTGGAAAGCGAAACCGGCTACAACGAAGTCAGCACTTTCGCCGTATGCAAACTCGCCTTCGGCCGGCCCTTCGTTGACCGCGAACGCCAGCGGATTTACGTGCGCGGCGTGCTGAGCCTGCAGGATCGCCTCGACCTGACCCACGAATATCTGCACCTGGCCTTCGAAGCACACCCCAACGGCCAGGATGAAACCTACATCGAAGGGCTCGCCCGTCACCTTTTGCTGGAATAGACCATGACACTCCGTTATCCACAGGTCTTGCTGCTGCTCTGTGCCCTCAACGTGCTGCCGCAAGCATTCGCCGCCGATGGCGTCAAACTCGACACCCCGGTGGGCGGCTGGCGCAGCGGCGCACCGCAAGGCGAGGGCGAGAGCTTTCGCCAGACCGTCAACTACCCGGCCTCGTCGGTCAACACACCGCTTGGCCAGGCCAATACCGCCAGAATCAGCGGCCAGATCAAAGCCGTGCCGAAGAACAACGAACCCGGCCGCCTGATCGTCAACGGCGTCAGCATGCCGCTGAAAATCGACCCCGCCGGCGGCTTCGATCGCCCGTTCTCCTTCCCCAACGGCAGCAACAGCGTCGAAGTGCGCAGCGCCGACGGCCAGCAACGCCACCGTACGCAATTCCTCAACGCCCGCGGCGGCGCCACCCCGGCCAAACTGCGCGTCCTGCTGGCTTGGGACAGCGACGGCACCGACCTCGACCTCCACCTGATAACCCCCGACGGCGCCCACATCTGGTACGGCAACCGCGTCGCACCCAACGGCGCCGCCCTCGACGTCGACGTCACCACCGGCTACGGCCCGGAGATCGCCGCCATGCCCGCGCCGATCAAGGGGCAGTATCTGGTCTACGTGAATTATTACGGCGGCGGGTATCGCGGGGATGATGGAGGTGGGGACGAAGCGGTGCAGGCGCTGACCACGGCGCAGGTGACGGTGATTACTGAAGAAGGCACGCCGAGCGAGAAGATGGAGACGTTTGTAGTGCCGATGCGGACGGCGGGAGAGCTGACGTTGGTGAAGTCGTTCAGTTATCCGTGACGGAAATCGGGCAGCAGGTTGCTGCCCAATTTTATCGAGCGTCTTTCAGGCCGCTAATCCAGGCCGGAAAGTACTGGATGTCAGGCGCTTGAGCGCAATATCAAGGGCCTGATCATCGAACAGTTTGCTCTTGCGAGCCGCAGCACCGGCGCCACCCTCCCAATGCTTCAATGCTTCGCGTAGCGCTGGAACAGTCGCAGATACCCCTTCCTGGCTCAACAACCAATCGACCGTGGCCAATAACTCCATACCGAATGGCGATTCAAAACCGTCAATCAGTTGAGCCGTACGTTCCAACGCTTGCGAATATGCCTTGGCCTCAGTCTTGAGATACGTTTGTAAAAACGCTTTGCGATCTTGATCAAACCAGATCACATCATTAATGCCTGCGTCGCTGATGCGCTTGTCACAGTGCAGATAGCTGCCATCGAGGTTATCAAGCAGGTGTTCAAGCCGGTTGGCGTATGGGCCATATTTATGTGCGACGAACTTCAGGTTCAGAGGGTTCTCGGTATCTGGCAGCTGCTCGATAGCGCGCTCAAGAAACCAGGCGAGCTTCTGAATCTCCAGCAGACTGCACTCCATGCCTAAAACCCAGTAGCGACGAACCAGTTCGGCGATAAGCGCCCGGGCTGGCGTGAGCTTTTCTACGCCCGCGCGTTTGGCGACATTCAGATACTGATTGGACGGCTCGAACACCAAGACATCAGCATCGAGATCTCCCAACACTTCGACAATCTGTTCACGGACGTCAGGCCACTTCAAACCGCCGTTACCAGCACCTAACGGTGGAACCGCAACGGATTTCACATCGTTTTCAAGCAGGAACCGCCGCAGGTCATGCAAACCTTCGGTGATCCATGCCATCTGCGACGGCGACCGCCAGTGGCGCTTGGTGGGGAAATTCACGATCCAGCGAGGGCCGTCGAGTTCGTTGGTGGCAGTCACATGCATTTTGCCGGTTTCTACTTCCCCGGCCTTACACGCCGCTGCATACACGCGGTAATTCTGCGCAAAGCGCTCTTTGAACATCAATGCGATGCCCTTGCCCATCACGCCTACGGTATTCACCGTGTTGACGAGGGCTTCTGTTTTGGCTTCCAGCAGGTTGCCTTGGGTGAATCTGATCATTGGAAATACCATTTGGGACGCGCATGGACAGGCAACGTCAGGCTCTGGGTGCGATGTCTGCTTCTGAGGGTGTACGCGTTGTACTTTTTACAAATGATCAGCACTTGCACCTCGGCGGCGTGCGTCCGGCAAATGGGATGTTTCGAAATCAGGTCCGGGATGGCAAGCGATCTTGCGCAACCTCGTAGGCTGCCTCCCGCTCACGTTTGCCTATGGCGACCACGAACACCAGGATTTCGTGATCAAGTACCTGATAGATCAAGCGATAACCGGCGCTTTTCAATTTCACTTTATAGCAGTCTGGTAGCTCGCGAAGCCGATTGGCTTCGATTCGAGGATTCTCCAAGACCTCAGCCAGTTTTTTTTTGAACTGTTGGCGAACTGTATCGCCCAGCTTGTTCCACTCTTTTAACGCACGTCGATCAAACTCAAGCTCATAAGTCATCCAGACTCACCTTGACCCGCTGAGGGGATGCGAGACGTTCGGTGACTACGGCAATCAGCGCTTCATCCTCTTCACTGAGCAGCGCCGCTTTGAAGGGTAACTTGCCTCGCTCTGCTACATATTGGAGGGTTTGGCGCAGAAGCTCCGACGGCGTGACGCCGAGCTTTTCGAGTTCTGCGAATGAGCGCTGTTTCAGATCATCATCGATGCGGATGTTGATGGAAGCCATGATGGGATACCTGTAATGACGGTTGTCGTTACGGTAACAAGGGGATCGCGTTCTCGACAAGTGAGAATTCAAGTTCCGGACGGTAGGCGTAGCCTTTTTGCAGGCATTAAAAAGCCGGCTTGTGGCCGGCTTCTCGGGGACTGGCTTGGTTTATTTTTGGTAAACCGCGCCAGCCTTCAAAACGTACATCCGGATCTGCGTCCGGCTGTGGGACTTGGTCAGACGTTGGTCTGCCGCGTCGGGCGTCATCCGAGCCGCTGGGCGGGTCGATGCGCGAATGTGGGGCGCAGGATACTGAGTTTTGCTCTGGATTCCCAGCCTCGAGTGCGGTTTAGAGCGACTGAAGCGGTACAAACTCGGGATTTGTACCGGTTGTCAGGGCCTCTTCGCGGGCAAGCCCGCTCCCACAGGTTTTGGCAAACAATTACAGAAACGGCACCACCGGCCGGCGCTTGCCCAGTGTCGACCACCAGAACACCCAGCCAAGAATGTGAATCCGCTGCTCTTCGATCTGCGCCGGCCGGAACACCTCGTCGGGGTATTCGGCGCTGTTGTGGCTGCGCATGCGCAGGCCATTGCCGGGCATGCGGTGCAGGTATTTGATGCGCAGCATGCCGTCGTGCTCTACGGCGTAGATTTCGCCGTCGACGACCTGGGTCAGGCCACGGTCGATGGCGACAATGGAGCCGTCTTCGATGCGATCGGCCATGCTGTTGCCGATCATGTGCGCGCAGATGGCGTTGGCGTGCTGGATGTCGAGTTGATCGAGGTGGGCGCGGGGCAGGCGCAGGGATTGGTCGGGGTCGAGGATGACGTGGGTTTTGCCGTCGCCGTTGGCGATCGGGGTTTCCTTGAAAAATGCCAGGTCAATGTCGCTGGGGTTGATGACGGTGTAGACGCCGCAGATGGACTGGGCATCGAACGTGTCGCCATTGCTGGCGGGTGGGTGCAGGCGCGCGACCTCCTTGACGCCTTCCCCGGTTTTCAGCCATTCACTATTGACCGACAACAGGCGTGAGACTTCTTCCATGCGATACGCCGGGACGCCCCGGGTGTACCAGTTATGAACGTTTTGGGCTTCCGTGCCCCAGAACCTTGCGAAATCCGTGGTGCTGATGTTCGCTGCTTCCAGGAGTGCCTTGAATCGTGGACCGCTAGTGTTCTTTCTCATAAACACGGAGTCTACGGCCGGACTAGAGCGGTTTGAATAAACCGGGCGTTCAAAAAAAGCCTGTATTTTGCGACGGGATGTAAGACGTACTTGTGGGAAATTAAACAGATTAAAACTGCATGTAGGAATTTAAACGGTTTGTTTACCCGGGCTTTTTCAAGAGCCCTCACCCCAACCCTCTCCCGGAGGGAGAGGGGGCCGACCAAGGTGTATTTCGAGTTACATCGAGCTGAAAAACCTAGTCGATTATGCAGACGCCAATAACAAAAAACCCCGGAAATCCGGGGTTTTCTTCAAGCGTCACGCAAAGCGCAATGGCTTAGCCCTTGTAGGCGGCAACCGACTTGGTGATCGCTTCGCGGGCAGCGTCTGCACCGGCCCAGCCTTCGATCTTGACCCACTTGCCCTTCTCGAGATCCTTGTAGTTCGCGAAGAAGTGCTCGATCTGCTGGATCAGCAGGGGCGGCAGGTCGGTGTATTCCTTCACATCGACGTACAGCTGCGACAGCTTGTCGTGTGGCACTGCGATGACTTTGGCATCGCCGCCGCCGTCGTCGGTCATGTTCAGGATGCCGACTGGACGCGCGCGGATTACCGAGCCTGGAGCAACCGGGTAAGGGGTCACGACCAGCACGTCCAGGGGATCACCGTCGTCAGCCAGGGTGTTCGGGATGTAACCGTAGTTGGCCGGGTAGAACATTGGGGTGGCCATGAAACGGTCAACGAACAGGCAATCGCTGTCTTTGTCGATTTCGTATTTGATCGGCGCGTGGTTGGCCGGGATCTCGATCGCGACGTAGATGTCGTTCGGCAGGTCTTTGCCAGCCGGAATCTTGCTGTAGCTCATTGGGCGTTGCCCCCGTAGTTGACCAAAAACACTTGGCCGGATTGACCAAAAAGTGGCGGCGATTATAGGCACATTCCTACGCCGACGCCACGTACCAGAAGTCGTGCAGAGCTTAGTCGTGCGCCTGATAGACCGGGTCTGTGGCCTGAAGTTGCCGCAGTCTGCCCAATGGATCCTGCCGGTAGAAAAGCTGCAGTTGCAAGTAGACCTGTGGATAAGCCTCATGCAGCAGATCCGGGGCGCTGAAGAAGTATTCGCTGGTGACGGCGAAGAACTCCGCCGGGTTCTCGGCGGCGTAGGGATCAATGGCGGTTTCGGCGTCTGGATCGTGGTCGAGCTGGCGGTTGAGGTCGTCGTAGGCCGCCTGCATCACTTCAGCCCAGTCGCTGACGCGCATGTCGGTGTGCAGTGGCGGCAGGCCGTTGGCGTCGCCGTTGAGCATATCGAGCTTGTGCGCCAGTTCGTGGATCACCAGGTTGTAGCCTTCCCAGCCACCGCTGGCCTGTACGCCGGGCCAGGCGAGAATCACCGGCCCCTGCTGCCAGGCCTCACCGCTGTGTTCGCCGTCCCACTCATGCTCGACGCCGCTGGCATCGCGATGACGTTGCGGGCTGAGGAAGTCATCCGGGTACAGCACGATCTCGTGGAAACCCTGGTACCAATTCAGATCACCGAGATGCAGCAACGGCAACTGCGCTTGGGCGGCGAGCAGCAGGCGCTGTTCCTGATGCAGTTCGACGCCGGGCAGGGCGGTCAGGTGTTTGTCGTCGAGAAACAGCACACAGGCTTCGCGCAACCACTGGTCTTCAGCAGCGCTGATGCCATCGAGGAAGGAGAGTTGGTGGCGCACCCGTTGCCACAGGTCGTCGGCAATCGGGTGCTTGGCCAGGAGGCGCCGGCGTCGCCAGGCGCTCAGTGACCACATCGGATCAGTGCGATTGCACTTTGGTGCCGCCGAACCGGCTGCGCACCACGCCGATGATCATCGGCACCAGCGACAGCAGGATGATTGCCACCACCAGCAGAGAGAGGTTTTTCTTGATGAACGGCACGTTGCCGAAGAAGTAACCCAAGGTGACCAGACCGCCAACCCAGAGGATGGTGCCGAGCACGCTGAAGCCGAAGAAACGCGGGTACGGCATCCGCGCCACGCCCGCGACGAACGGCGCGAAGGTGCGGATGATCGGCAGGAAACGCGCCATGGTCACGGTCTTGCCGCCATGCTTGTCGTAGAAGTCGTGGGTTTTTTGCAGGTAATCGCGACGGAAGATTTTCGAGTTCGGGTTGCTGAACAGCTTCTCCCCGGCCGTGCGTCCGATCACGTAGTTGGTACTGTCGCCCATGATCGCCGCCAGCATCAGCAGGCCACCGAGCAGCACCGGATCCATGCCACCGCCGGCTGCCACTGCGCCAGCGATGAACAGCAGCGAGTCACCCGGCAGGAATGGCATCACCACCAGACCGGTCTCACAGAAGATCACCAGAAACAGGATGGCGTAGATCCATGGCCCATAGTTGTTCACCAGCAAATCGAGGTACACATCGAGATGCAGGATAAGGTCGAGCGGGTTGAAATCCATGGGGGCACCTGTATGACGGCCCGACTCGGCAGGCCTGTGCGGATGACTTCGTGTAAGCCTACAGCGGGGTGTAGTTTTTCTTACAAGCCGGAAAGAACGGGATTATACGGTCTGACCGCTGAAAAGCGCGCCGGTTTTGTAGCGGGGAATGTCGTGGTGTGAACAATTGTCAGCCCTCAAAAGATCGCAGCCTTCGGCAGCTCCTGCAATTGGAACGCGTTCCGCTGTAGGAGCTGCCGAAGGCTGCGATCTTTTGGATTCAGAGTTCTTCGCTGATCGGCAGTACGTAGTTCTTGAACTCGGTGTCTTCCTTGAAGCCGATCGATTCGTAGGTTTTCTGCGCCACTTCGTTGTTCGCGCTGGTCGAGACGCGCATGCGCACGGCCTGGGTTTCCTTGGCCATTTTCTTTGCAGTGCGGATCAG
Organism: Pseudomonas sp. Sample_9; assembly: GCF_004307535.1. NCBI lineage: Bacteria > Pseudomonadati > Pseudomonadota > Gammaproteobacteria > Pseudomonadales > Pseudomonadaceae > Pseudomonas > Pseudomonas sp. Sample_9. The sequence continues at coordinate 3,952 of NZ_RAZO01000485.1, read as the reverse complement.
GTTGTCGGCGACCAGTTGCCGGCGCGCATCTTCGGCAACGTAGATGTCGTTGAGAATCCACACCCGTTTGAGCGACAGCGACGAAAAGCTCGGATAGAGCTGGCAGAAGCCCATGAGTTTCTTGTCATCATCGTCGGCCAGGGCCAGATAGATCACTGACTCTTTGCGGCGCAGGCGTTTTTCGAGGAACGCGCGGGAGGAATCCGGGTAAGGCAGGGAGCCGTAGAACTCGCGATATTTGACGAACAAAGGAGTCAGCAAATCCAGATGTTCGAGGGTCGCTTGAATAATCCGCATGATAGGTCTCGTCTTCAAGTGGCTGTCTTCAACTGCTCTGACGGCGATGGGAAACCCGGGCGGCCGTGCGTCGATCCTGCCTGAAAGCAGCGCAGAAAGGCAATGCGGAAACGGTTCAGGCTGGCGGTGGATCGAGCAGGAAATTGCCTTTCATGTCCACAGCGTCGTCCGCCTCCAACGTGTGCAGCTGAGCTTCATCCTTCAGATTGACCCCCGACAACTGGCGCCGACAGGCCTCGCGCATCAGATACAGCAAGCGATGCGCCGCCATGCCGTAGCTCAGGCCTTCAAGCCGAACATTGGAAATGCAGTTGCGATACGCATCGGTCAGGCCGACCTTCGGCGCGTAGGTGAAATACAGCCCGAGGCTGTCCGGCGAACTCAGGCCCGGGCGCTCGCCGATCAGCATTACCACCATTTTCGCCCCGAGCAGATGGCCGATCTCGTCACCGATAGCGACGCGGCCCTGTTCCACCAGCACCACCGGCGCCACGGACCAGCCGTCGCCGCTCATCTGTTCTTCCAGGCGCGTCAGGAACGGCAGGGTGTGGCGATGCACCGCCAGCGCCGACAGGCCATCCGCGACGACCATCACCAGATCGACCCCGCCCGGATGTTGGCTGGCGTAGTCGCGCAAGGTCTGCGCCGATTCATCGCTGAGCTTGCGTCCCAGGTCCGGGCGTTGCAGATAGGTGTGTCGGTCCGGCGCGGCGCTTTGCAGCGCCAGGGTTTCCCGCCCGCGCTCGCTCAGTTGTGCGCTGATTTCGCTGTGATCGAAGGCCAGGTGCACGGCATCGCGGGCCTGGGCGTGGGCAAACTGAAAATCCAGCTGCGCCCGCGTCGGCAGACTGGTGCCGGTGCGGCCCAGGGCAATGCGTGCCGGGGTCAGGCGGCGCAGTTCCAGCCACGGGTTTTGCGGATCGACCGGTGGTTTTTCCATAAGACTCATCCCAAGTGCGCCAAAGCCTGGCGGAAGGCTGGCGGCAGGTTGTTGCCGAAGCGAACCTTGCCGTCCGCCTGGGTGAAGATGCCCATGTTGGCCAGCCACTGCTCGAACTCCGGCGCCGGTTTCAGGCCCAGGGTCTGGCGGGCGTACAAGGCGTCGTGAAACGAAGTGGTCTGGTAATTGAGCATGATGTCGTCGGAGCCGGGGATGCCCATGATGAAGTTGATCCCGGCGACGCCGAGCAACGTCAGCAGGGTATCCATGTCGTCCTGATCGGCTTCGGCGTGGTTGGTGTAGCAGATGTCGCAGCCCATCGGCACGCCGAGCAACTTGCCGCAGAAGTGATCTTCAAGGCCGGCGCGGATGATCTGCTTGCCGTTGTAGAGGTACTCCGGGCCGATAAATCCTACGACGGTGTTCACCAGGAACGGCTTGAAATGTCGCGCCACGGCGTAGGCCCTTGTCTCGCAGGTCTGTTGGTCGACACCGTGGTGGGCGTTGGCTGACAGCGCGCTGCCCTGACCGGTTTCGAAATACATCAGGTTCTGCCCGAGGGTGCCGCGCTTGAGACTGAGCCCGGCGTCGTAGCCTTCCTGCAACACGCTGAGGTTGATGCCGAAACTGGCATTGGCTGCCTCAGTACCGGCAATCGACTGGAACACCAGATCCAGCGGCACGCCACGGTTGATCGCCTCGATCGAAGTGGTGACGTGGGTCAGCACGCAGGCCTGGGTCGGGATGTCGTAGCGCTGGATGATCGCGTCGAGCATCTCCAGCATCGCGCAGATCGAAGCGATGCTGTCGGTGGCCGGGTTGACCCCGATCATTGCGTCGCCGTTGCCGTAGAGCAGGCCGTCGAGAATGCTCGCGGCGATGCCGGACGGCTCGTCGGTCGGGTGGTTGGGTTGCAGGCGGGTCGACAGGCGCCCGCGTAAACCGAGGGTGCCGCGAAATTGGGTGACCACGCGGATTTTCTGCGCGACCAGCACCAGATCCTGCACGCGCATGATCTTCGACACGGCGGCGACCATTTCCGGGCTCAAACCGGGGGCGAGGGCGCGCAGGCTGGTTTCGTCCGCCGCATCACTGAGCAGCCAGTCGCGAAAGCCGCCGACGGTGAGGTGGCTGACCACGGCGAAGGCTTGTTTGTCGTGGGTGTCGATGATCAGCCGGGTAACTTCATCGGCTTCGTAAGGAATCAGCGCTTCTTGCAGGAAGTGCGTGAGCGGGATGTCCGCCAGGGCCATTTGCGCGGCCACCCGTTCGCCGTCGTTGAGCGCGGCGATCTCGGCGAGAAAATCCCCCGAGCGGGCGGGGCTGGCCTTGGCCATGACGTCTTTGAGGCTGTCGAAGCGGTAAGTCTGCGCGCCGACCGTGTGAGCAAAACTGGCCATTCAGCGTTCTCCGTGACGGCGCAGAATGGGTCTGCGCCGTGGTTTTCGACAATCAGTGCAAGGCTTGTTCAGCTTTTTGAATCGCCGCGAATTCTTCTTCCGGCGTGCCCGCTACCAAGTGATGCCGACTGTAGAAAGCAAAGTAAGCAATTAACACTCCATAGATGATCGCCGCGCCGATCACCACCCGTGGATCGACGAGGAAGCCCGCCACCACGGCGATGCACGCCAATACCAGCGCCACACCCGAGGTGAAAATGCCACCCGGCGTGCGGTACGGCCGGTCCATTTTGGGGCGACGGATGCGCAGGGTGATGTGCGCGGCCATCATCAGCACATAGGAAATGGTAGCGCCGAACACCGCGACCAGAATCAGCAAGTCGCCCTGACCGGTCAGCGACAGACCGAAACCGATGATGCCGGGGATCACCAAGGCCAGCACCGGCGCCTTGCTCTTGTTGGTCTGCGATAGTTTGCGCGGCAGGTAACCGGCCCGCGACAGCGCGAAGATCTGCCGCGAGTAGGCGTAGATGATCGAGAAGAAGCTGGCGATCAGTCCGGCCAGACCGACGAGATTGACGAAGCTGCCCATCCACGTCGAGCCACCGTAGGCCTTGCTCAGTGCTTCGACCAGCGGGTTACCCGAAGTCAGCAGCGAATTTGCACCGGCGCCGCCGGGACCGACGATCAGAATCAGCAGGGCGAACATCAGCAGCACCAGCATCGCCCCGATCAGGCCACGCGGCAGGTCGCGCTTGGGGTTTTTGGTTTCTTCAGCGGCCAGCGGCACGCCTTCGACGGCGAGGAAAAACCAGATCGCATAGGGAATCGCCGCCCATACGCCGACATAGCCGAACGGCAGAAACGCACTGGCGCCGACCGCAGTGGTCACCGGGATGTCGAGCAGGTTGGCGACGTCGAAGTGCGGCACCATCGCCACCAGAAACACCCCCAGCGCCAGCGCAGCGACGGCGGTGATGATGAACATCAGTTTGAGCGCTTCGCCGACCCCGAAAATGTGGATGGCGATGAAGATGATGTAGAACGCCAGATAGATCATCCAGCCGCCGATACCGAACAGCGACTCGCAGTAGGCGCCGATGAATACCGCGATGGCAGCGGGGGCGATGGCGTATTCGATGAGGATCGCGGTGCCGGTAAGAAACCCGCCCCACGGCCCGAAAGCACTGCGGGCGAATCCGTAGCCGCCGCCAGCGGTGGGAATCATCGAGGACAATTCGGCCAGGGAAAAGCACATGCACAGGTACATGGTCGCCATCAGCAGCGTGGCGAGAAACATGCCGCCCCAGCCACC
>NZ_RAZO01000247.1:0-3685 GCF_004307535.1 Pseudomonas sp. Sample_9 | reverse complement strand
CATTGATCCTCGACGACGGCGTGGTCCTGATGGACTCGACCCTCATCCTCGATTATCTCGAAGCCAGCTCCGGCAAAAGCCTGCTGCCAAGCGATCTCAAACCACGCGCTCAAACCCTGCGCCTGATCGGCCTCAGCCTCGCCGCCTGCGAAAAAGCCGTGCAGCTGTATTACGAACGCAACCTGCGCCCGGCGGAGATTCAATATCAACCTTGGGTTGAACGCGTTGAAGGCCAACTCGCCGCCGCGTTTACAGCGCTTGAAAAGGAACTGGAGCATCGCCAATTCCCCGTCGACGGCTCGCTCGCCCAGGATGGCATCAGCCTGGCGGTTGCCTGGAGCTTCACCGACCTCGTCGTGCCCGATCAGATCGACGCCACACGCTATCCGCGAATTGCCGAATACACCGCCTACGCAGAAAGTACCGATGCGTTCATCAGCACACCGATGAACTGATCATGAGCTCCAACGACAGCGCCGCCCCGGCGTTAAAGGAAATCTTCAATGCCGAGCGCTTGCAGCACATTGCAGACGAAATGAGCGCGGTGTACCCGGCGTTCAAAGCCAAGGCTTTTCTTGCGCACGCCAACCATGGACTGACCGAGATGTCGGTGATGCAACGCATGGCCCGCGTCGCCGAGAGCCTGCACGCCGTGCTGCCGCTGAAGTACGAAGATACGCTCGACGTCTTGCGCGAACTCGCGCCGCGCCTGAACAGCGGCTTCGTCAGCATGTGCCTCCCACATTACGTCGCGAGCTATGGCGGTCACGCCTTCGACACCTCCATGGACGCCTTGAAGTACTTCACCACCTTCGGCTCCTCCGAATTCGCCATCCGCCACTTTCTGCGCAGCGACCTCGAACGCTCACTGGAAAAGATGCACGACTGGACCCGAGACGAAAACCATCACGTGCGTCGCCTCGCCAGCGAAGGCAGCCGCCCTCGCCTGCCCTGGTCGTTTCGCCTGGAAGCGGTACAAGCCAATCCGCAATTGGCCGCCGGGATATTGGATCGGTTGAAGGCGGACGAGAGCTTGTACGTGCGCAAGTCCGTGGCGAATCATTTGAATGATGTGACGAAAGTGCATCCGGGGTGGGTGTTGGACACGGTTGAAGGTTGGTCGCTGAACAACAAGCACACGGCCTGGATTGCCAAGCATGCGCTGCGCAGTTTGATCAAACAGGGCGACGTGCGCGCGCTGGCGGTGATTGGCGCAGGGGCGAAGGCTGAGGTTGAATTGTTGGATGTGCGGGTTGAGCCTGCGGTGGTGAGGTTGGGGGAAGCGATTACTTTGTCGTTTACGGTGAAGTCCGTGGTGGCGCACGAGCAAAGGCTGGTAATTGATTATGCGATTGAGTATGTGAAGGCGAATGGCGGGGTTTCGGGGAAGGTTTTCAAGTTGAAGACTTTGGGGTTAGCGGGGTTTGGGGAAGAGGTGGTGCGACGGAATCAAGTCATCAAGGATTTTACGACGCGCAAGCATTTCGCTGGGCGGCATGGGGTGCAGGTGATGGTTAATGGGGAGGTGTTGGGGAGTGCGGCGTTTGAGGTTTTGATTTGAGGCGTGAGTTATTTATTCACCGAACGGAGGGTAGCGGATCAGTGCACTGGCAACCGCGCATCGACATTGCGCGCGGCGGCACAGTGGAAGAAGCACGGTTTCAGCGCTTACCAACTTCCGTACGGAATGCCGAATTTCTCGATATAGCGCTTGGACTTTTCACTGACGGGATATGCGTAGCGACCATCGTTTTTCCCAAGCTCCGGCCCTAGCGGCTCAATCTCGCCTTGCGCTCGAGCAACCTTTATCGGTCGATGACATGAGTCTCTCACCCACACCTGAACAACACCGCCCGGAGCAAGTCCCAGGTAAACAGAGGCCATGAAGCGTGCTGTCCTGTCAGGTCTCTCGGGGCACCGTTGATTGGTAGAAGTCACCATTATCTGTCTGGCATTCTCTGGAATATCCACCCACGCTTGCCACGTTTTCTGTTCAACGATTGATTGCCAGCGAACATAGATACGAATGGGTAGATCGGCCCCCACCACTCTTTTACCGCTGCCCCCCACCCCTGTCCAGCCGCGGGCAGAGTCAGTACCGTCTTCAGGCTCTCCGCCAGCAGCAGTCCCTCCACCGGTTCTAAAGAAAACTCTGCCGGTTATGTCCTGCACCGAACTGTCCTCCACCCATACCTTCATGTAATCGGGCTCAGTGAAAGCCAGCTCCCACCATTTCGATTTTGGATCGCTCTTGGCTGAGAGCAGATCAGAAGACTGGCAACCCGTTATGCAGACGCCAAGTAGCAGGGCGACAAATAATTTCATTACCAAAGAGTCCAGTCAGGTACGTGAGGATGCTGCACGCGAATCGCGTCTGCGGTGGGCGCATTGATATAGACGGCGCGGACTCCACTGCCATCTCTTCTTCCAAGAGGGTGATTCCAATTTGCGGACATGTGAATGTATTTCAACCTCAGCAGGTTCTCCTCTTGCTGAGTTGTGGTGTAGTCACCTGCGACAAATCGATCGCACAACGCCTGAAGCTCTGACGGGACCGCCAAAGCAGCCGTGGCTGGAATATCATCGAAGCGAACCCCCTTCTCTTTTGCCAAGCTATGCATCACCCGAAGATATACCCTCGACAACAACCCGCTTACGGTACGTTTGAGTTGCAGAGCTGCATAGACGCGCTTTCTACGGGGACTGAGCCGGTCCTGTTGATCGACGGGCAGGAGAAGCGCGTCCGGCGTAACAATTTCCAGCAGATCTTCGGGCCACCCCCTTGAGATCCACTCATTTTTAATAACCATGGCATCGCGGTAGATCGACGTAGTAGATACATCAGTAAACTTCGAGACCTCAAGCGTTTGCATTGGACTGACGAGTACACACTCCTCAATGTCATCGCGGTAACCGCCGCCGATGTCGGAATGCACCCCTGGAAGAATGACTTCCAAGTGGTCGGCTTTAACGCGACTCAATGCGAAATTAGCGCGATATTCGTCCCGCGCCGACAGCTGAACGACGTCAGTAAAAAACCGCCGGTCGAGGTAGAGCTTGATACCCGTGGCCACAGGACTCTTAACGTTGCCAAAATTCGACCAGCCTGCAACCGACGGCACAGTGTCGAACAGCCCGATGAATCCCATGTTGATGCTGCCTTGGTACTGATCGATGAAGGTGCGACTAAAGTCGCTCGCATTGTTGCGCAATACATCTCCGAGTGGCCCTTGTTTTCCGCGGACGACTGCATTGGCAAAATGCCTCGCGGCAGCTGCGCCGCGACTAAATCCGAACGTATCGAAAGTCAGAGAGGTAATTTCACTGTTTGGATTTTCGTTAATTACATCTTCAATACGCGATTTGATTTCGCTGAATGATTGTTGCACACGACCCGCTATACCCGTGTCTCCGCGGCCCGTGCCCGCTCCGAATGTACTGTCCTCTTCTCCCGATTGAGTGCCAATCCCCTCTATGTACACCCTGCGAAACGCCCGCTTGTGCGAGCCGTCTCCTTCGGCTTTCTGAGGTGCGAAGTACAGTTCACTCAGTTTGTAAACGTTGGTTGTTTCATTGGCATAGCTACTATCTGGATTGCGCATGTAGGGCTTGCAACTGGCATCGATATCTTCAGGCGCAATCGGATGCTGAGCGCCACACAACAACCCCGCAGCAGAGTTGTTCG
>NZ_RAZO01000309.1:0-3739 GCF_004307535.1 Pseudomonas sp. Sample_9 | reverse complement strand
GGTTGAAGACGCGGGATGCGGATTGCGCGGTGGAAGCGTTCCCGGCCACGGCGGGAAGCAAGGCCTTTACCATTGCGCAGAATGATTGTGTCGCGCGTATGAGTGATGAACGGTCTGAGTTTTTGGAGTTGATCGGGCAGGAGTGATAGAAGGTCTGGACCGCTGTTGCGGCTTCATCGGCGTAACCTCGTCCTCAACCACCATATTGCGATCGAGCCGACAGGCTGTGCCTTGATGGCCAGCAGCGACGCACACGCGCAACATGCCGACACGCCTTGTTTATTGGTCACTGGAAAAATATAAGCAAAGATTCGCGAATCTTATAAAAGACTTATATTCTTCTATGAACAGCATCCACTGGACTCGCAAAGCTGTTAAGCAGCTTTTGAATTGCATTCCGTGCACCAAGGGAAGGTTCGCGACGCCGTCACGGCGCTTGCCGACATGCCCGATGTTGGCAACGTAAAAGCATTGGTTGGTCATGACTACGCTTACCGACTGCGTGTCGGCAATTATCGAGTCATGTTCGACAGGGATGGCGCAATCAAAGTGGTCAGTATTCAAGAGGTCAAGAAACGTGATGAACGCACCTACTGACATTCAAATAATCAATGACGCCGAGGGTAATCCTGCATTCGTGGTTATCCCCTACGCTCAATATGTCGCACAGAAAATACAGCCCGATCTGATTCCCCATGAGGTGGTAAGTCGAATCGTTGATGGCGCAACACCGATCCGCGCCTGGCGCGAATATCTCAACCTGACTCAGGAAGAAGTGGCCAAGCGCATGGGCATCTCGCAACCGGCGTTTGCCCAGCAGGAAACAGTCGCCAAACCCCGCAAGGCCACCCGCGAGAAAATCGCCGCCGCGTTCGGCATCACAGCCAGTCAGCTTGAGCTGTAAGCTGCCCTCTTTATTCCAAGGAATTCCCATGAACATCTGCGGCATTGAAATCAAAGGCAGCGAAGCGATCATCGCCGTGGCGGCGCTCGACGGTTCGACGTTGAGCCACGTCCCTCTCGCCACGAAAAAGATTGCCCTGGATGACGATGACGAGGCGGCAAATGTGCGGCGGTTCGCGGCGCAGGTGGCGTCGTTTGTGCGGGAGAATTCGGTGGACCGGATCGCGATCAAGAAGCGCAGCAAAAAGGGCGAGTTTGCCGGTGGGCCGACGACGTTCAAGATTGAGGGCGTGTTTCAACTGCTTGATGGTTGTGAGGTGACGCTGCTGTCGCCGCAGACGATCAATGCCCAGGCCAAGAAGCATAATTTCGAGCTGCCGGGGACGCTGAACAAATATCAGCATGAGGCGTACAAAGCGGCGTGTTCGGCGTTGGTGAAGAAATAGCCCTCTCTCAGACGCCGAAAATTAAATGTGGGAGCGAGCCTGCTCGCGAATGCAATGTGTCAGGCAACATCAGTGTTGGATGACAGACCGCTTTCGCGAGCAGGCTCGCTCCCACATTGTTTTCATGCAGGCCCATTCACGCCTGCGCGGTACGCCGGTCTTCCCGGGGACAGCGGGCGAAACGCGCGCGATAGCTGCGGGTGAAATACGACGGTGATTCAAAGCCGCAGGCGATGCTGACTTCGAGCACGCTCATGTCGGTCTGGCGCAACAGCTGCCGGGCTTTCTCAAGCCTTAACCGCAGATAGAAGTTGCTCGGCGTATCGTTCAGGTGCAGCCGGAACAAGCGCTCCAGTTGCCGCCGGGTCACCTTGATCGACTCCGCCAGTTGCAGCGTGGTCAGCGGCGGTTCGCTGTGCTGCTCCATCTCGCCGATCACCTGCACCAGTTTCTTGTTGCTGATCCCGTAACGCGTGGCGACTTCCATGCGCTGGTGATCCTTGCGCGGGCGTATGCGCCCGAGCACAAACTGCTCGCTGACCTGAATCGCCAGTTGCGGGCCGTGGGCCTGGGCGATCAGGTCGAGCATCAGATCAATCGAGGCCGTTCCTCCCGCCGAGGTGATCCGCCGCCGGTCGATCTCAAACAGCTCCTGGGTCACGCTGAGCTGTGGATAAGACTCCTTGAACGCATCGATCGCCTCCCAGTGCAGGGTCAGGCGATGGCCATCGAGCAGGCCCGCTTCGGCGAGGACGAAGCTGCCGGTGTCGATGGCGCCGAGGGTTACGCCGTCCTTGTCCAGCCTGCGCAACCAGTGCTCCAGCGTCGGCGTGATGAACTTCAGCGGTTCGAAGCCGGCCACCACCAGCAAGGTCGCGCCTTTCTTCAGCGGCTCCAGCGCCGCATCGGCGTTGACCGACATGCCGTTGCTCGCCAGTACCGCGCCGCCATCGGCGCTGAGCACATGCCAGCGGTACAACTCGCCGCGAAAGCGGTTGGCCACCCGCAACGGTTCGATCGCGGAAATAAAGCCGATGGCGGAGAACCCCGGCATCAGCAAAAAGTAGAAATCCTGGGACATGGGCGCACTCGGTTGGCGGGTCGCGTGGCTCGTTGATACGCCGATTATCGGCGGCGTTCAAGCGTGCAGGTCGCTACAGTGCAAATGCCAGTCGCCGCAGTGCGCTTTCACGGGTGCATAGCTGCGTAACTTGGCCTCACCGGCGCGCAGATGCCGGGAACCACAATAATCGAACTGCCGAGGAACCCGACATGAAACGACTGATCAGCAGCTGCGTTCTTGCACTCAGCGGTACCGCTTTCTTCAGCACCGGCGTGATGGCGGCCGAACCGGCCTCCTGCAAGAACGTACGCATGGGCGTGGTCAACTGGACTGACGTGATCGCCACCAGTGCCATGACCCAGGTCCTGCTCGACGGCCTCGGCTACAGCACCAAACAGACCAGCGCCTCGCAGCAGATCATCTTTGCCGGGATTCGCGATCAGCGCCTGGACTTGTTCCTCGGCTACTGGAACCCGCTGATGACCCAGACCATCACGCCATTCGTCGAGGCCAATCAGGTCAAAGTGCTCGAAGCACCGAGCCTGAAAGACGCCCGCGCCACCCTCGCCGTGCCGACCTATCTGGCTGACAAGGGCCTGAAAACCTTTGCCGACATCGCCAAATTCGAGAAGGAATTGGGCGGCAAGATCTACGGCATCGAACCAGGCTCGGGCGCCAACACGCAGATCAAAGCGATGATCGCCAAGAACCAGTTTGGTCTGGGCAAATTCCAGCTGGTCGAATCGAGCGAGGCCGGCATGCTCGCTGCCGTCGACCGCGCCGTGCGCCGCAAGGAAGCCGTGGTGTTCTTCGGCTGGGCGCCGCACCCGATGAACGTCAACATTCAGATGACCTATCTGACCGGCAGCGAAGACGCCCTCGGCCCGAACGAAGGCATGGCCACGGTGTGGACGGTCACATCACCGAAGTACGCCGAGCAATGCCCGAACATCGGCCGCCTGCTGACCAACCTGACGTTCACCGCCGAAGCCGAGAGCCGGATGATGCAGCCGCTGCTCGATCACAAGGATGCCTTCGAGTCGGCGAAGCAGTGGCTCAAGGATCACCCCGAAGACAAACAGCGCTGGCTTGAAGGTGTGACGACTTTCGATGGCAAACCGGCTGCTGAAAATCTGCAACTGACCAGCAAATAACCTTGCGATCAAAAGCCCCCTCACCCTAGCCCTCTCCCAAGGGAGAGGGAATTTAACGACGCTTCGCAGCCCCGCCACGGGCTGCGGACAGACCCATCACGCCTGAAGGAAAACGCATCATGAACCACGACGTCATCATCACCTGCGCACTCACCGGTGCTGGCGACACGACC
>NZ_RAZO01000131.1:0-771 GCF_004307535.1 Pseudomonas sp. Sample_9 | reverse complement strand
GTGTGCACCTGGGGCCGAATGGCTGCACGGTGTATGAAGAGCGACCGCTGATCTGCCGCTTGTTTGGTACCACCAAGACGCTGCCATGCCCGAACGAGCGGCGGCCGGTGGAGTTGATTCATCCACGGGTGGAGAAGCAGATTTTCGAGTACATGGCGGCGAATCGGCAGGTGTTGGTTTAGCCGTTGCGTTCAGTTCAGACCGAGTCGAGTTCTTCGCGAGCAGGCTCGCTCCCACAGGAGATTGCATTTCAAATGTGGGAGCGAGCCTGCTCGCGAAGGGGACGCCGACGATTTCAGTCCGGAATCGGCAGGCACAGGCTCTCTTTCACCTCTTCCATGACGATATAGCTCTTCGATTCACGCACATGCGGCAGCTTCAACAGAATGTCGCCGAGCAGTTTGCGATACGAGGCCATCTCGGAAATCCGCGCCTTCACCAGATAGTCGAAATCCCCTGACACCAAATGGCACTCCAGCACATGCGGCAGCTTCAGCACCGCGCGTCTGAATTCTTCGAATGTGTCGCCGGATTTGTAGTCGAGGCTGATCTCGACGAACACCAGCAGGCTACCCTTCAAATGCTGCGGATTGAGCCGGGCGTTGTAGCCCATGATGATCCCTTCGCGCTCCAGACGCCGCACGCGCTCGGTGCACGGCGTGGTCGAGAGGCCGACCTTTTCTCCGAGTTCGGTGAAGGAAATCCGCCCGTCCGCCTGCAGGATGCGCAAGATGTTGCGGTCGATCTTGTCCAGCTCACGTTTGGTCTGAG
>NZ_RAZO01000347.1:0-3759 GCF_004307535.1 Pseudomonas sp. Sample_9 | reverse complement strand
GCTTGTAGCTTGTAGCTTGTAGCTTGTAGCTTGTAGCTTGTAGCTTGCAGCTTGCAGCTTGCAGCTTGCAGCTAGTAACTCACAGTTGCCTTATTCCGGCTTCTTGCGTCCAAACCCCGGGCGCTGACCGGAACCGGCCGGTGCGCCGCGACGCTTGCCCGAGGGCTTGTCGCCTTCGACCAGTTTGATCCCCGGACGCTTCGGCGCTGGTTTGGCCGGGCGCTTGTTGGTGGTGTCGGCTGGACGATCCGCCACTGGCGTACCGCGACCGGCCGGTGCACGACCTTCGCCACGCTCAGTACGGCCATTGGCCGGACGCGGTGCGCGCTCGCCGTCACGGGCGACTGGCTTGCGACCTGGACGTTCGCCTTCGATCTGCGGCTCACGGCCCGGGCGTGGACCGGTCGGTGCGCCGGCGGCTGGACGCAAGGTGCGCACGCGCTCGGTCTTGGCCATCGGCCGCGACGATTTGCGCTGCATGCGTTCGAGCTTGTCCTTGCTCTTGGCGTTCAGCTGCGGCATCGCCACCGGCGTCAGGCCGACTTCGGCGCTGAGCACGTCGACTTCGTACTGGCTCATTTCGCGCCAGCGGCCCATCGGCAGGTCGGAGTTGAGGAACACCGGACCGAAACGCACGCGCTTCAGACGGCTGACCACCAGACCCTGCGATTCCCACAGACGACGCACTTCACGGTTACGCCCTTCCATGACCACGCAGTGGTACCAGTGGTTGAAACCTTCACCGCCCGGCGCCTGTTGAATGTCGGTGAAACGCGCCGGACCGTCTTCCAGCACCACGCCAGCCTTGAGGCGCTCGATCATCTCGTCATCGACTTCACCGCGTACACGCACGGCGTACTCGCGGTCCATCTCGTAGGACGGGTGCATCAAACGGTTGGCCAGTTCACCGTCAGTAGTGAACATCAGCAGACCGGTGGTGTTGATGTCGAGACGGCCGATGTTGATCCAGCGGCCTTCTTTCGGACGCGGCAGCTTGTCGAATACGGTCGGACGGCCTTCCGGGTCGTCACGGGTGCAGATTTCGCCGTCAGGCTTGTTGTACATGATCACGCGGCGCACCGATTCGGCGGCCTCTTCGCGTTTGATAACCTTGCCATCGATGGTAATGGCGTCATGCATGTCGACGCGCAGGCCGAGGGTGGCGTCTTTGCCATTGACCTTGATCCGGCCCTGGCTGATCCAGGCTTCGACGTCACGGCGCGAGCCGACGCCGATACGGGCGAGGACTTTCTGCAGCTTTTCGCCTGCTGGGCCGATTTCCTGGTCGTCTTGCTGATTGATGTCACTCATCTGGGCACCTCCCGGTGTGGTCTGTTCAGGCGGCGCCTGAAACATTGGAAACTGGTGTTCGGCCGAAGGGATCGGCGAAGGGTCGCGAATCATACGCGGATGTGCGCCATCGCGCATCAGAGACTAGCTGATCGATTGCCGGTTATTTCTTTTTCCGCCGACCGGCACCACCGAGTTTGATCAGACGCAGCGCGGCTTCGGCCAGCACCGTGCGTTTGTCGTCCTTGTCGAGTTTCTTCCACGCCTTGATCTCGCGCTTGCTGCGACCGCAACCCAGGCAGATGTCGTCGGAGAATTTGCAGAGGCTGATGCAGGGGTCTTTGGTTGAGCTCATCGCAATCTCCAGAACGACATTTCACCCTGTGGGAGCGAGCCTGCTCGCGAAGGCGCAGTCTCATTCAGTATCGATGTATCTGACACACCGCCTTCGCGAGCAGGCTCGCTCCCACAAGGGTCTACATTGGTTTCTCAATAGGCGTCATTCTTCGAACTCGCGCCGTTCGGCTTCAATCGCTTCAGCCAGCGCGCGGGCTTCGGCTTCTTCTTCGCTGAGCTCCGCTTCCGGCTGTTCGAGGGCGGCGACAGCGGCCAGGAGTTTCTCGCGGGCTTCGGCGACACCGAGAATGTCTTCTTCCGGTTCGGCGTCGGGCGCGGCTTCAAGTTCAACTTCAACTTCAACAACCGGCGCGATGATCTCAGGCTCGGGCACCGGCGCTTCGCCATCCACCGCATCGCGCAGCAAGTCGTCGAAGTCGGTCTTGATCCCCTCTTCCATGCTGTCCAGCTCCAGCAGCAGGGAATGGAAACTGGTTTCTTCCTTTTCCTCCTCCGGCTCAGCGCTGGCGTCGGCCAGCTCCTGCAGACTCTGCGGCACCGGCGCGTCGTCGAAGTCGAGCACCGGTTCGGCTTCCATCTCGCGCAGTTCGGCCAGCGGCGGCAGGTCTTCGAGGTTTTTCAGGTTGAAGTGGTCGAGAAACGCCTTGGTCGTGGCGAACATCGCCGGTTTGCCCGGCACGTCGCGATAGCCGACGACGCGAATCCACTCACGCTCAAGCAAGGTTTTGACGATGTTACTGTTCACCGCCACGCCACGCACATCTTCGATTTCGCCACGAGTGATCGGCTGGCGATAGGCGATCAACGCGATGGTTTCCAGCAACGCACGGGAATAGCGTTGCGGGCGCTCTTCCCAGAGTCGGCCGACCCACGGCGAGAACTTCTCGCGGATCTGCAAGCGATAGCCCGACGAGACTTCCTTGAGTTCAAAGGCACGGCCCTCGCAGGACTTGCCGAGCAGGGTCAGGGCTTTCTTGAAGACCGCCGGCTCCGGCCGCTCGCCTTCTTCGAACAGTTCAAACAGGCGCTCAAGGGATTGCGGCTTTCCCGAGGCCAACAGAAAGGCTTCAAGCAGGGACGCCAGCTCGCGGGGTTCAGTCAGGTTCATACAGGGACTCGTTATTCGGCTCGGGCTCGCACGTGGATCGCGGCGAACGGCTCATTCTGCACCAGCTCGACCAAGGATTCCTTGACCAGTTCAAGGATCGCCATGAAGGTCACCACCACACCCAGGCGACCTTCTTCAGCGGTGAACAGCTCGACAAACGGCACGAAACCGCCGCCCTTGAGCCGTTCCAGCACATCGCTCATGCGCTCGCGGGTGGACAGCGCTTCACGGCTGACCTGGTGGCTTTCGAACATGTCGCCACGGCGCAGAACTTCGGCCATGCACATCAGAATCTCTTCCAGCGCGACGTCGGGCAACAGCTTGCGCGCCCGCGCTTCCGGGGCGTCGAGCTTGGGCACGATCACATCCCGGCCGACCCGGCTCAGACCGTCGATGCCTTCAGCGGCAGCCTTGAAGCGCTCGTATTCCTGCAAGCGGCGGATCAGTTCAGCGCGCGGGTCGTCTTCTTCATCTTCAACGGTTTCGGCGCGCGGCAGAAGCATGCGCGATTTGATCTCGGCGAGCATCGCCGCCATCACCAGATATTCGGCAGCCAGTTCCAGACGCACCGATTGCATCAACTCGACGTAGCCCATGTACTGGCGGGTGATTTCCGCCACCGGGATGTCGAGGATATTGATGTTCTGTTTGCGGATCAGATACAGCAGCAGGTCGAGCGGGCCTTCGAAGGCTTCAAGAAAGACTTCCAGCGCATCCGGCGGGATATACAGATCCAGCGGCATTTCCATGACCGCCTGGCCATAGACCATCGCGAACGGCAGTTCCTGCTGGGCGCCGGCCTGGGGATCGACCACGGTTTCCACTGCGGACATTCAGGCCTCGACCATGAACGGCGTTGGATCGCCGCAACCGACACGGACCACTTCCGGGTCGTCGCCGGTCAGGTCAATCACCGTCGAGGCCTTGATGCCGCCAAAGCCGCCGTCGATGATCAGATCGACCTGATGCTCAAGCAACTGGCGCATTTCGTAGGGATCGCTGAG
>NZ_RAZO01000401.1:0-772 GCF_004307535.1 Pseudomonas sp. Sample_9 | reverse complement strand
GTGAACTTGACGGTGTGGTCGTCGACTTTATCGATCTTGGTGATGTTGGTGTCCATCCCCATGTCGGTGAAGTACGGGAATTCGGTCGGGTACGCCTTACGGAACGGGTCGTCCTTGTTGATCATGCGGTTGAAAGTAAACAGCACGTCGTCGGCGTTGAATTCACGAGTCGGCTTGAAATACGGGGTGGTGTGGAACTTGACGCCTTCACGCAGGTGGAAGGTGTAGGTCAGGCCATCATCGGAAATGTCCCACTTGGTCGCCAGGCCAGGAATCACGGCGGTGCCGCCGCGCTCGAACTGGGTCAGGCGGTTGAACATGGTTTCGGCTGAGGCGTCGAAGTCGGTTCCGGTGGTGTACTGGCCTGGATCAAAACCGGCCGGGCTCCCTTCGGAGCAGAACACCAGGTTAGTCGCAGCGGTGGCGAAAGGTGCGGAGGCTAACAAGCCTGCGCCGACTAGAAACGGAATGACCGCGTGTTTAAGCATGTTGGCCTCATGATTTGTTGTCATTTTTTAGTTGTGAGGTACGACCTCGTGAGTCGTGCCTGCGGATACTTATGCAGGCCCCATACCCAATGCAAGATCCAGAGCGGTCGGCGGCGTTAAACGGTGGCACGAACGTACCTTAATGTCGCATCCGTATAACTTTTGACGCATTTGACCGTTTGCGGGTGGTTTTTGCGGTGCATTCGGGGCACTGAAATGGTGCGCTGGAGGTGTCGGGTGCGCTTGGGTGGGGCTTGGTGTTACTTATTTATACCCTTGGGGAT
>NZ_RAZO01000268.1:0-3768 GCF_004307535.1 Pseudomonas sp. Sample_9 | reverse complement strand
TTGCGGCGGATGGCGTTGCGCACCATCAGCGAGCCGAGGTAGCGAATCGGTTCTGGCGGGAAATAACCCAGCGGCCCGTTGACCAGCGGCGAGCGGGTCCAAGGATTCTCCAGGCCCTGCACCAGCGCGGCGAGGATCTGCCCGCCCATGTGACACGGGCCGACGCCGCTGCCGGAATAACCGAAGCCGTAAAACACGTTGCCCGCCCCGCTCATCTGGCCGAAGAACGGCAAACCGGTCACCGAACGATCCGACGGGCCGTTCCACGTCGCGTCGATTTTCACCTCGGCAAACGCCGGGAAAAAATCCGCGAGGCTGCGCTTGAGCAATCCGGCATAAGGTGACGGCCGATCGAACACCGGCAGCATCCGCCCGCCATAGGCGAAGGTGTTGCCGCCCTTGCCGAGCATGAGCCGGCCGTCCGGGGTGTTGTGGTAGTAGTGCACGAAAATCCGCGAATCAAGGACGCTGACGCCGCTGGTCAAACCGATTTGCTGCAGCAAGTCCGGGCGCGGTTCGGTGATCAGCATGTCACTGGAAACAATCGCCACACTGCGCTCGAACTGAGGAAACGCGCGGGCCATCCACGCGTTCATCGCCAGCACCACGCGGTCGGCGATGACCTTGCCGCAGGGCGTGTGAATACGTGCCGGGCGACCCTCTTCCAGTCCGGTCATCGCCGTACCCTCATGGATTTTCACGCCCAATTGCAGCGCCACCCGGCGCAGACCGCGCACCAGTTTGCCCGGTTGCACGCTGGCGGCCGCCGGGGAAAACCAGCCTTCCAGATGTTTTGCCGAACCGGCCATACGCTGCACATCGGCAAGCGGGCGCTGGCTGAACGAGTTGATGCCATTACGCTCCAGCGCCGCGATCACCGCATCAGTTGCGCCGACCTGGGCGCGATTGGTCGCGGTGTACAGCGTACCGTCGAGGCGGTAGTCGGCATCGACGCCGTACTGCTCGCAGAACTCGCCGATCGCATGGATGCTGCGCTCCGACTCCCTGACCAGACGCACCGCTTCTTCGACGCCGAACAAGCGCTCCAGGGTGAAATACTTGGCCGACCATGACAGTGCGCAACCACCGTTACGGCCACTGGCGCCGGCACCGCAGATGTCTGCTTCGATCAGCAGCACATCCAGCTCCGGGTTTTGCTGCTTGAGCATGATCGCCGTCCACAATCCGGTGTAACCACCGCCAACGATGCACACATCCGTGCGCACCTCGCCTTGCAGCGGTGGACACTGCTCGGATGGGTCGGCCTGCAAGGCCTGCTCGAGCCAGAACGGTCGCATGGGGAATCTCCAGTCAGATAGCCACGACGCAGCCTGCCGCGCACCGCGCAGCAGGCCACGGGGCGAAGGGTTTCAGGAACGCAGTGGTTTGACGCTCAGCGGGCAGTTGGGGATCGCCGCGCGCGGCTCCATCACGCCGACCGGCCGACTGTTCCAGTGGGGAATCAGCACCAGCGCCGAGAACAGCGCGCATCCGGCGAAGACGATAAACACCGTCACCGAGTCGAAGTAGCCCGGCAGCAAACCGCCGAGCACCGCGCCAACGGAGCCGCAGCCGTTGACGAAACCGGCGGCGGTGGCGCCGGCCTTGGCCTTGCCGAAATCGATGGCCGCCGCACCGCTGATCATTGAGTCCGGGCCGTACAACGTCAGGCCCATGACGAACAGCAACGCGACGACCAACAACACGCTGCCGGTGTTCAGCGCGGCCATGAACAACGCCAGCGTCACGGTCAGCGCCAGCAGACTCAGCACGCAGGCCGGCATGCGTCGGGCGCCGAAGAGTTTGTCCGAGGCCAGGCCGATCATGATCGGCCCGAGCAATCCGGCCAGTTCAAACGCGGTGGGAATGATCGCCGCGCCAACCTTGCCGACACTGGGCATCTGCTCGAAAACAATCACTGGCCCCCACAACAGAATCGCGTAGCGCGCCGGTTTCAACAGGAAATACGCCACGCCCAGCACCAGCACCGTGCGGTTGCGCAGGATTTCCTTCAGTGGCTCCCAGACGCTGAGTTTACTGTTGGCTGCGGCTTCTTCGGCGGTCAGTTCCGGCTCGGGTTCCACCGCCGGCAAGCCGACGTCTTCCGGTTTGTTGCGCTGGAAGATAAAGAACAGCACGGCGACCACCGCGACCACCGCCGCGCTGGAAATGAATGCCGCGTGCCAGGTGCCGACCAGCGTGTAGGCCCACCAGCCGGCGAACGGCGAGGCGACCAGACCACCAAACGCGTAACAGGAACTCCACAAGCCGAGCACGCGCCCGCGCTGCTCTGACGGGAAGAAGCTGCCAAGGTTTTTACACAGCCCGGACCAGCCAGTGGACTGCGCCAAACCTTGAATCAACATGCACGTGGCGAAGATCGGCAATGTAGCGAAACTGCCCATCACCAGCGCCGCAGCGGCGGATATCAGCAAACCGCCAAGCACTACGACTCGCGGGCCAAAGCGATCGGCGAGCATGCCCCAGGTGAACTGTCCGAGGGCATACGCCGCCAGATAGATCGCGTCGAGGTTGGCCATGGCCATTTTGTCGAGGGTGAAATCAGGGTCTTCGGCGATGCCCAGTTTGGCCACCGAAAACGCTTTGCGGGTGAAGTAGAACGCGGCGTACGCGAGCCAGGTAATAGCGAAGATCTGCACGCGCCAACGCGCCAGGGTGCCGATGTGCTTGTTCATGGTGGTTCTGACCTCAGGGTGTGAGTGTGCCGGCAGAATCGTTAAGAAAGACGCCTGTGTTTTTATTGTTGAGCACTGCGATACCGCCCCTTCCCTTCGGCGATAACGGTCAGATGAGTCTGCTGTTGCACGCACAGGCTCATGGGCCGACGCCGCTGCTCGACCGAGCAGTCAGCGATGGCGTGAGCCGATCAAAGCAATTACTGTTTAATAAATAAAATCGATTTATCGTATTTCACAAATAAGCTGAGCTTGTTACTGGAGCCGCCATGTCCGTCTCTCACGCCCAACTCAAAGCGTTCCACGCTGTGGCCGTCCATGGCAGCTTCACCCGCGCCGCCGAGCGGCTTTATCTGACGCAACCGGCGATTTCCGACCAGGTACGCAAACTCGAAGAACGCTTCGGCGTGCTGCTGTTCCACCGCAATAAACGTTCCGTACGCCTGACCGATCTTGGCGAGCGTCTGCTGGCGATCACCCAGCGTCTGTTCGTAATTGAAGCCGAAGCGCAGGAATTGCTGCAGGAATCCCAGGCCCTGCGGACCGGCAGCCTGATTCTCGCGGTGGATGCGCCGATCCACGTGTTGCCGCAGATCGCGCGGTTCTGCGAGCGCTACCCGGGCATCAGCGTGAAAATCGAGACCGGCAATACCGATGAATCGCTGTTTCGCCTGTTCAACTATCAGGCCGATCTGGCGCTGCTCGGCCGCGACGTAACCGATGAACGCTTGCTGTGTGTACCGCTGCGCAACGATCCGATGGTGGCGTTTGTTTCGCGTAATCATCCTTGGGCCGAGCGCGAATCGATCTGTCTGGCCGATCTGGACGACACGCCACTGGTGCTGCGTGAGATCGGCTCGGTGACACGGCAGACGCTGGAAGAGGAAATGGCCCGCGCAGGTTTGCGCATCCGCCCGGCGATTGAGGTTGAAGGCCGAGAAGCGGCGCGTGAGGCGGTGGTGGTGGGGATTGGCGTAGGCGTGGTTTCAGCGGCGGAGTTCGGCGCCGACTCACGGGTCTGCGCGTTGCCGATCACCGACTGCACGAGGCGCCTGACCGAAACCCTGGTGTG
>NZ_RAZO01000061.1:0-3770 GCF_004307535.1 Pseudomonas sp. Sample_9 | reverse complement strand
AACAGTTGCAGAGTGATCAGGTCGAGACGGCGGATCAGGCTTTTTTGCAGCATGGGAAGCTCGAGTACTGAGTGATTTGAATCGGCAGGATAGCCCGGTTTTCGTTTTAGTCAGACATGTGAACAGTCCGCAGACTTTCATGGTTTCGCCCTACAAACTAAACTGCGCCGCCTCTCAGGAATGACGGAAACCGCCGATTTATTCCGGACTTTTTGCTTTGTAAAGTCTTTGCACCAGCGGTGGATCCGTAATGCAGGGCAACAAGCGACTGAAACAGGGATGAGCCATGAACGCCCGCGTCACCCTTCTGATCACCTGCAGCACGGTTTTCCTCGCCCAACTGGGCATGAGTATTTATCTGCCGGCGCTGCCGGAGATTGCCCGTTATCTGCGCGCCGAACCTGCGCAGGTGGCGTGGGGGTTGTCGCTGTACCTTACCGGTATGGCGCTGCCGATGTTGTTCTGGGGCAGTCTGGCGCAGCGCATCGGACGCAAACCGGTGTTGCTGGCAGCGCTGGTTATTTATGGGTTGAGCAATCTGGCGTTACCGACGGGTTCGACGCTTGAATCGTTTTTGCTGCTGCGATTGTTGCAAGGCGTGGGTGCCAGCGGTATTTCGGTGATGGCGCGGGTGCTGATCCGCGACAGTTTTCGCGGCGATCTCCTCGCCAAGGCGCTGTCGTGGATTTCGATATCGTTCGTGGTGGCGCTGGGTATCGGCCAATATCTGGGCTCGCTCATCGAGGTGACGCTGGGCTGGCAGGCGATCTTCTACTTGCTCGGTGTGACGTGCCTGTTGATGGCGGTGATTGTCTCGCGAGTGACTTTCCCTTCGATGACTGACGAACCCGTCAGCACCTCATCCTGGTCCGCTTATCGACGGATTGCGTTGCACCGGACGTTTCTTCTTCCGGCTCTCGCGGGTGGTTTGGGCTACGGCGTGATCATCGCTTTCAACACTGCCGCACCGCTGATTCTGCAGGGGCCGTTCGCGTGGTCGACGGTGGATTACGGACTGCTCGGCTGGCCGATCAGCGCGGCGTATTTTCTCGGCGCACTGGCTGTCAACCGCTTCGTCGTGCGTACCGGTCAGGCGCGGTTGATGACCATTGGCGTGGGTTTGGTCTTGGCGGGCAGTGGCGTGATGTTGCTGGGAAGCTTGACGGCCAGCTCCATCGCCATTCTGTTTTGGCTGCCCTATTGCGTGGCAGTGTTTGGCCAATCCTTGAACTACCCGATCAGCCTGTCTCGCGCCAACGATGGCGCACCGATCGCCGGGGCTTATGCGATGGCGTTGAGCGGTTTTATCCATCAGTTGATGGCGGCGATCATTGGCGCGATGGCCAGCCTGATCGCCAGCCCCCAAGCCTGGCCGTTGTCGCTGCTGTGCGTGTTACTGGCAGTGGGCGCGATGCTGTGCGTGCGGTTCACGCCGAGGGGAGACATCCGTTAGAACGCGTTGCGAGCTTTACCTTGAATCGATTATCGGCGACGGCGTTGTGCGGGTTTTGTGATGGCCGCGGTCAGCAAGCGAACCAACTGCGCGCTGTCGTCTTTGCGGCCCAAAACCAGGATGGATGAGCCTTGCAAGCAGGCATCGATGGCAGGCCACGAAATGTCCTTCGCGCCTTCGATATCAAAAGAATCATCCACCGCGCCGTCGACCTCAAAACCTCCCGTCAGCAAGCCTCGTGAATTGCCCGAGGTTTGCCCGACCGCGACGATCCGTCCGTCGTCGATATCATTCAGCGCGAAGCCTGCCTTCCAACTCCTGAGATCGAGTGTCTGTATTGCGGGGGTGATCACAGGATTCTCGAACGCTGTATCCATCTGACCGGCGTCGGTGATACCGCTGATCACACCATGCTGGAGCTTCATACCTTGCGTTGATTCGACCGCCGAACCGAGCAGCAGCAGGCGCTCTGCCGTTTGCGCAACGATGTTCTCCACGTGGCTTTCGAGCGGTTTGCCATCCCTTTGGATGTTCAGCACCAATACTCCCTTGTCGCCAAACTGTTCTGCGACGTTTCCGCTGCTGTCGAATGCCATGACCAATCCCTGATTGGTAACTTCGATTTTGCCATGCACCAGAATCAGCCCGTTGGCGAGCTGAATGATCCCCGACAATGAAATGGCTACCTTAGGCAGCGTCAGGACCAGCCAGCCTTTGTCAGCGAACGATGGATCATTCGCGCCACCGCGAAGCAACCGCGTCAACAAACCACTACCGTTTTGAGACGTCACGAAAAGCAGCCCGTCCGCCCCTTCAACCTGCGGGGTAGATTTCGTCAGAATAAATCGCCCATGCGTGGCACCGGACAACAAAGGGATACGCGTAGGCACAATCTGGTAGCCGCTCCTGTCGTCGCCGAACGCGATGTCCGGCGAGCCGTCGGGCAAGAACCGGGCGATGACCTGGTGGAGTTTAATGACCTCGTCCTCGATGATGCCAATCACCCCACACATCCAGATCAGCCCATCGTCCGCATCCACTAGCAAGTGTCCGCCTTGCGAGAGCAGAGGTGTACCAAAGTGGCCAGACAGATAGCCGGCGTCACCGAAGCTCGAGTCCGGACTCCCGTTGGCATCCAGACGAGCAAGGCCGTAGTACGAATGACCTGATCGCTCAACGGTTGCGCTGACCATGATCTTCCCTGAAGGAGTGATCGCCACGCCTTTGCTGATGGTTTTGCTCGCCCCGGGAAATTTCAGGGTTCGCAAACCAAAAAGCTCATCCAGCTCTCCGGCTGACTGTGCTTTGGGTGCCTTTGGCGCGGGGGATTTCGACATGTTCGTATTCTCTTCAAGAGATCGACGTCGACCCCCTTGTTCAGAGCATTCGACCCGAAGAAGCCATGTTGAACAACTGACATAAATGACAGTTTTTTAGAACTTAAGGCTATTGACGTCCAACCAACCAAGTCTAAAAAACTGGTAGTTCTTACAGGTCCAAAACCGGTTCAAATCTGTAAACCTGTTCATTCATCATTTCTGAATGAGCAAACCGGTCATGAGCAACGGACATCCAACGGACGCCCAGCCGGGGCTTCCGACGATCGTATTTCCTTTTGAGGGCGGTAAAACCGCACGCCGTCCCGTACTGTTCGGAACGGGGCCGGCGGGTGGTTTGATCGAGATATGGGATGCCGGGGAAAACTTCCATTACGCTTCAGGCCCCATCGGAAGCGACGAACGCTGGACAGTTGATGTTTTCGAAGAAATCGCTCCGGGACTTCATCAGATCCGTGCTCGCGTGATAGCGGGCGCCGCCTCGGAGTGGTCCGCCCCTCGCTCATTCAGAGCCAACGCAACAGATGATGCCCCTGTCATCAATTTGCCTGGGGAAAGCGAGCAGGTCAGCGATGTCGTGACATTCCAGGGAACAGTGCCTCGCGCAGGCGGTTACGTCGACATTGTCGATCTGAACGACGGTCGCCACCTCGCTCAGGTAAGGGTTGAGCCTGACATGACCTGGTTCACACAGCTGACCGGTCTCGGTGCGCGAGTACACAGAGTTTCCGTCAATCATCGATTGGACGGCGTCGCGTCGAACTGGGCGGGCGTACGCACCTTTACGGTGGTCGCAGAAGCGAGCGAAGGACTGTTCGACTTCGCTCGCCTGCGCACCTTCATTCAAAATGCGTTACGGAAAATCTCTTCGATCTGGCGCTGATCTGCCGCCCGTGGATTGGTCAGTCCGCAGGCGTCCTTCAAGGCATTGGCGGCGAGCACCGGGATGTCGCTGAGTTTCGCGCCCAGCTCACGCAGTC
>NZ_RAZO01000179.1:0-3770 GCF_004307535.1 Pseudomonas sp. Sample_9 | reverse complement strand
TGCCCAGATGCGAGCTGTAACGGCCGACCATGCCGTCGCACTGCCCCGGCTCGCGAACGAAGGTCCGGGCGAACAAGCGACAACTACGGTTGGTGCCGTCGAAAAGATTGCCGCCACGATCGGTCTTGCCCGGTTGCAGCGTCCCTGACCAGGAGTAATAGCGCACACCATTGACCTCTTCCGGCCCCTGCCCGCCCCACGTTTGCGGCAGTCCTTGTGGATAACGCTGATTGAACAAGGCGACGCCCGACGTCGTCAGCGATTGGTGAGAAGCATGAATATCCACCGGCAGCTTCGGCCCGTGATAACCAGTGTCGAGCAATGCCATGACCCAGCCGATCAAGCGCAACAAGACTTCGAGCAGACGCCCTTTGGCGCTGTTCGCCGGATAGTGATCTTCTAGATAGTCTGCCAACTCCGAACCGTGATTCGGCCCGGCCACCGACGTCACCGAAGCAACCAGATCCGGGCGTTTCGCCGCTGCATACCGTGCGGTCAACGCGCCCTGACTGTGGCCGAACAGATTGACCTTCTGCGCCCCCGTTTCGCGCAGGATCTCCTCGATCCGCATCAACAACTGCTCGCCGCGCACTTCCGTGGAATTGAGTGGCGAAACCTGCACAGCAACCACCGTCGCACCACCACGGCGCAAGGCCTTGATGATGCCGAACCAATACGGGTAAAGCACCAGCCGGATAAAGCCGAGCATGCCCGGCACCAGCACCAGTGGATAACGTGTCGACATGGGTTACATCCTTGTGCGCGGTGAGTGGATGCCAGACGTGCAAGACGCCCGCCAAGCATCCTCCGTGACGATGACAACTGAACGATGAGCCTACTTCAGCCCCGCCACCCCCGCCACAATCAGCCCCACCGAAAGCAGTTTCACCAGCGTCAGACTCTCGCCAAGCAGCGCGAAACCGAGAAACACCGTGCCGAGTGAACCGATCGCCGTCCAGATCGGATAGGCGATGCTCACCGGCAAGTCACGCATGGCCAGGGTCAGAAAGCCGATGCCGCCGACCGCCGCGACCACGGTGATCAGCGACGGCCACAAACGAGTGAAGCCGTCGGCGTACTTCATACCCATGGCGAAGGTCACCTCGAAGCCGGCGGCGATCAGCAGAAACAGCCAGGCCATCTAGAACTCCCGGGCCAGCTCGAGCAGCCGCTGCTCGGCTTCGGCCACCGACACCGCAAAGCTGCGTTCAGCGGACTCCTCGCCCTCGGCCGCGACCACGCTGACGTCATTGATACCGATAAAGCCCAGCGCGGTGCGCAGCCATGGATCGGCATGATTGAGCGCCGCCAGCTCACCGCCGGGGCCGAAGCCGAAACCGCCGCGACTGGTGACGATCAAGGCTTTCTTGCCCTGCAACAGCGGCGTGTATTGGGCGACGCCGTTGTCCAGCGTGTGCTCGAAGGTCAGCCCCAGCCGCACGATCTGATCGACCCAGGCCTTGAGGCCGCTGGGCACGTTGAAGTTGTACATCGGCGTGGAAATCAGCAGCAGATCATGCGCGAACAACTCACCAACCAATTGATCGCTGAGCGCCAGATCAGCCTGCATCACCAACGGCCGCGCCTCAGGCTGGGGATAAAACGCCGCCGCGACAAACGCCTCGTTGACCGCAGGAACCTGCACCCGCCCAACCTCACGACGGGTCACCTGCCCTTCAGGATGACGCCCCTGCCAGGCACCCAAAAACCCCTCCGCCAAACGCCGCGAAGTCGACCGATCCCCACGCGGACTGCCGTGCACCACAAGAATCCTGCTCATCTATAAAACCTCCGGCTAAACTCAAACCACTTGAGGCTCGAAGCTTGCAGCTCGCCACTGCTTTCCTTCAAATGAGCAAAAATCAGTCGGGATGAATCCATTTCATCCATGGAGTGTTCAATGTTTGCTTCGCTGCCGCTGACTGCCCTGCGCGCTTTCGAATCCGCTTCTCGCCTGCTGAGCTTCAAGGCTGCGGCAGAAGAACTGGCAGTGACGCCGACGGCGATCTCTCATCAGATCCGTTCGCTGGAAGACTGGCTCGGTGTGGCCCTGTTTGAACGGCTGCCGCGCCAGGTGCGCCTGACCGAGGCTGGCGAGCGTCTGTTTCGCAGCGTGCACGGCGCGCTGCTGGAGGTGGCGCAAAGCGTCGATACCCTGCGCCCGCAACGCAACGCCAGCACTCTGACGCTGTCGACCACGGCAGCCTTTGCCGCGCTGTGGCTGGTGCCGCGACTCGGACGCTTTTATGCGCAACATCCCACTATCAATGTGCGCCTCGACACTCACTGCGAAGTCATCGATCTGCACCAGGACGCCAGTGTCGATCTGGTCTTGCGCTACAGCCTCGACGACTACCCGAACCTGTATGGGCTGTGCCTGTTCGACGAATCCTTCGGCGTTTACGGCTCGCCCGAGCAAGTGGCGCTGGCCGCGCGGCGCACGCCAACGTTGATCAGCGTGCATTGGCACAACTCGAAGCTGTACGCCCATGGCTGGCAAGCGTGGTGCGCCAGGGCCGGAGAGCAATGGCTGGAGCACAATTCGGTCAATCGCGAATACGACGAGGAACATTACGCGCTGCAAGCAGCGATCGCCGGCCAGGGCCTGGTGCTGGCGAGCAACATTCTGGTGTCGGAAAGCGTCGCCAGCGGCTTGCTGGTGCCCTACCGGGGCGAGGTGCAGGTCGATGGCGCCGGTTACAGCGCGTTGTGCGTGCCCGGGCGGGAACGGCATCCGCCGGTGCGGGCGTTTTTTCGCTGGTTGCAGGACGAAGCGCGGTTGTCTGGACTGACGCCGAGATCGCAGCCTTCAGCAGTTGCTGCGCCGAGCCCAGCCTAAATCGCATAAAACTTTTCGCTTCGCTCAAGACTCACAACCTGGGTAGCGACCGCGTCCTCAGAACGTGGCGCCTATCGGATTAGCCTCCAGGAGAATGAAATGAGTGACCTGCATTTGTCTGATGTTCAAACCCTGCGCGAACGCGCGCGGCAACACGTGGAAAACGGCGCGGTCACCGAGGGCTACAACGCCAACCGTGAAGAAATACTGCGTTTGCTCAATGAGTCGCTGGCCACCGAGCTGGTGTGCACCTTGCGCTACAAGCGCCACTACTTCATGGCGAACGGCCTGAAAGCCAATGTCGCCGCCGACGAATTCCTCGAGCACGCCAACCAGGAAGCCGAGCACGCCGATCGCCTCGCCGAACGCATCGTGCAACTGGGCGGTGAGCCGGAGTTCAACCCCGACCTGCTGAGCAAGCTGTCCCACGCGCAATATGTGGCGGGCAATTCGCTCAAGGAAATGGTTTACGAAGATCTGGTCGCCGAGCGCATCGCCATCGACAGCTACCGCGAAATCATCCAGTACATCGGCGACAAGGATCCGACCACCCGGCGCATCTTCGAAGACATCCTTGCCCAGGAAGAAGAGCACGCCGACGACATGGCGGATATCCTTAACGACCTGTAATCCCGTCACACCGCTTTCGCGAGCAGGCTCGCTCCCACACTTGAACGTATTTCGATTGAAGGAATGCGTTCGAATGTGGGAGCGAGCCTGCTCGCGAAGGCGCCCTCAGAGACGCCGCATTACTTGCTGGGTTTAACGGTCACCGGTGCCTTGCCCTGCTTCATCTGCTCAAGCAACGGCGCGCACTGATTCGGCTCGCCACCGCTCGGCGCCACCAGCGCCAGCAATCCTGCCGCCGGCGCGGCAATCACGCCCAGCGCAACCATCCCCGCGCCACGCAGCATCAACGGCACGGCTTTGA
>NZ_RAZO01000380.1:29806-38581 GCF_004307535.1 Pseudomonas sp. Sample_9 | reverse complement strand
GACAGGTTTTCGTTTTTCCGGGGCCGTCTCCTTGGCAGGGTGCGGCCCTTTTTTTTGCGTTCGGTTTTTTAAAAAGCCCCTCACCCTAGCCCTCTCCCGGAGGGAGAGGGGACTGACCGGGGTGTCTGGCGGCTATACACCGATATGAGAAATCCAGTCGAACTCAAGATTTGAAGAACCTGAAGATCGGCTCCCTTTCCCCCCTCGCCCCCTTGGGGGAGAGGGTTGGGGTGAGGGGGAGGAATCTTATGCCCTACACAAATCACATATTCGATACAGGTCTTAATAAATAGCTTCTTATTCCTTAACGAATATAACTCCTCTCCCTATACTCGACACGGAACAGACACGCCGCAGGAGAGCTTCCCCATGCGCAATGAATCAATCCGTTACCTGATTGTGCCGGGCTGGCAGGGATCGCCAGAAGATCATTGGCAAAGCCATTGGCAGAACAGCCTGCCGAACAGCGCGCGGGTCGAGCAGGCTGATTGGCTGACGCCGCGCCGTGAGGACTGGGTCGCGGCGCTGGCCGAAGCGATTGCCGCAGACAGCACCCCGGTGATCCTCATCGCTCACAGCCTCGGCTGCATCACCGTTGCCCACTGGGCGGCGACTGCGCCCCTGCAATACCTGCGTCAGGTGCGCGGGGCGTTGCTGGTTGCGCCGGCCGATGTCGAGCGCCCTGCATGTGCGCCGGCACTGCGCAATTTCGCGCCGATTCCGACGGACCTGTTGCCGTTCCCCAGTCAGGTCGTCAGCTCCGACAACGACGCCGCCGTCAGTGCGCCGCGCGCTTTGGAGCTGGCGCGCAACTGGGGCGCGGAGGCGGGGATTCTTGCCGGGGCCGGGCACATCAACGTCAAGTCCGGGCACCAGCGTTGGGAGCAGGGTTTCGCCTATCTCTATCGCCTGCAGAACCGCCTGGAACACCACGCCCGCCGTCGCGCCTGACCTTAATTATTCAACGCCCCCGTCGGCTGGCGGTTTTGGGCGGGAGCCTGCCATGAGTTTCGAAACCTTCGGTCAGCCCTTGCTGACCTTTCCCGATGCGGAAAAAAGTCCCCTGAGCATTCGCGCCAAGGCGCTGGTGTTTGTCGACCCGCGCTCGCGGCAATTGCGCGAGGAGTTGGAGCAGTTGGCTCCACGTTCGATTTCAGTGTTGATTCGCGGTGAGACTGGCACCGGTAAAGAGCTGCTCGCTCGTCATATTCATCGCGCCAGCGACCGCAGCGGTCTGTTCGTTTCGGTAAATTGCGGCGCGATCAGCCCGACCTACGCCGATGCAGAACTGTTTGGCTATGCCGCTGGCAGCTACAGCGGCGCGGCCAGCAGTCGCGCCGGCTGGTTCGGTTCGGCCAACGGCGGCACCTTGTACCTGGATGAGATCGGCGATCTGCCGCTGCCGATCCAGATCAAGTTGCTTGCGGCATTGGAAAACCACGAAGTCACCCGCGTCGGTGCGCATCAGCCGAGCCCGGTGGATGTGCGTCTGGTGGCGGCGACCAGCATCGATCTGGCCCAGGCCGTGGACGCCGGGAAATTCCACGAGCGGCTCTATCACTACCTCAGCGAGGGTCATCTGGAGCTGCCGGCGTTGCGCGCGCGTACCGGCGACATTCTCTCGCTGGCGGAGTATTTCCTTGGCATCTACAGCCAGCGTCTCGACTTGCCCGTGCCGCTGATCAGCGAAGCCGCTCAGCATGTACTCGAACAACACAGCTGGCCGGGCAACACTCGCGAACTGGAAAACGTCATTCATTTCGCTCTATTGGTCAGCACCGGTGACGAGATTTTGCCGGAACACCTGAACCTGCCTGACGCGTCTGCGCCGCAGGTTCAGATCGAACGTCTGGTCAGGCAGACCCATATAGGTGGTAGCAGTGCAGAGCGTAAGGCCTTGAAAGATTGGCTGATTCGCTTGAGCGAGGCGGTGTGAACATTTTTTTCAACATGAACAAAATGGAATATGAAGCTGAATAAACGTTATTGTCCGGGAATAAAAAATACGGGTATTGTCCGCCTCACGCCAGCGACATCACTTCACTGGCACACGTATTAAATGCCGTCGTCGATGACGACCGTGATTTTCGATAAGGACACTGCATGAAAAAGGTTCTGTTGTTTACCGCATTGGCGGCTGCACTGACGGCTTCTTTCGCCAACGCTGGCGAGAAACTGGTGGTTGCCGCAACGCCGGTGCCCCACGCTGAAATCCTTGAGCTGATCAAACCGACCCTGGCCAAAGAAGGCGTGGATCTGGAAATCAAGGTCTTCACCGACTACGTGCAACCGAACGTACAGGTTGGCGAGAAGCGTCTCGACGCCAACTACTTCCAGACCCTGCCGTACCTGAACAGCTTCAACCAGGGCAAATACAAGGATGACAAATCCAAGTACCTGGTGACCGTGCAGGGCGTTCACGTTGAACCGTTCGGTGGCTACTCGAGCAAGTACAAGACCCTGGCTGAACTGCCGGACGGCGCAACCATCGCCATCCCCAACGAAGGCAGCAACAGCGGTCGCGC
The DNA here is from genome assembly GCF_004307535.1 of Pseudomonas sp. Sample_9. NCBI lineage: Bacteria > Pseudomonadati > Pseudomonadota > Gammaproteobacteria > Pseudomonadales > Pseudomonadaceae > Pseudomonas > Pseudomonas sp. Sample_9. The sequence continues at coordinate 36,056 of NZ_RAZO01000380.1, read as the reverse complement.
CCTGATCCTGCTGCAGAAGGCTGGTCTGATCGAACTGAAAGATCCGAAGAACGCTTTGGCAACGCCGAAAGACATCGCCAAGAACCCGCACAACTTCAAGTTCAAGGAACTGGAATCGGCCCTGCTGCCGCGCGTGCTGAAGGAAGTTGATCTGGACATGATCAACACCAACTACGCGCTGGAAGCCAAGCTGAACCCGCAGAAAGATGCGCTGGTGATCGAAGGCGCCGACTCGCCGTACGTGAACTTCCTGGTGGCCCGTGAGGACAACAAGAACAGCGACGCGATCCAGAAACTGGCCAAGGCGCTGACCAGCCCGGAAGTCAAAGCGTTCATCGAGAAGAAGTACAGCGGCGCGGTGTTGCCGGCGTTCTGATCTGACTTGAGTGAATCTGCTTCAGATGCAAAAACGCCGATGGCCTTGATGGTCATCGGCGTTTTTGTGTGTGCGTTAAAAAGCCCCTCACCCTAACCCTCTCCCAGAGGGAGAGGGAACCGATACGGGGATATTCGAGAGATACGCCGACCTGAACGTATCGCTCTGAATCCAGCATCGCTGAAGCCCAGCCAAGCCATAATCGCCAAGATCTTCCAGGTCGATGTACAACGCGAGACACCTCGGTCGGCCCCCTCTCCCTCCGGGAGAGGGCTGGGGTGAGGGGCTTTTGATTTACGCTGTGGTCTTCAACGCCCGTCTCAACGCCACCAGCAATTTTACAATGTCCTGCGGATCCAGCCGCTGCGGCACTTTTACGTCCATGTTGTTCTTCCTTGTGGTGAATGGGCCGGAGAGTCTGGCCAAAAGCTGTGGTTCCTTGGAGGTCTTTCGTGAAAAAAAGATCCGTCCTACAGCGCAAAGAAAAATAGCCGTCTTATTCCTTCCCGGCAAACCCACAGGATAGTTTTTTGGGTGATATCAATATGCTTTAACGGTATTTAAATTCTTGTTTTTATACCTATAAAGTCAGTGCCTGCCGGACAGCCATCCGCCGTCCATGGATTGCATCATCGCCGCTTACCAAGCAGTGTCAGGACGCTTCATGACTTTCGACTACGCCTTTATCCTCAGCACCTTGCCGGCTTTTCTCAAAGCCGTCGGCGTGACTCTGCAGGTCGGTTTGATCGCGATCGGCACTTCGCTGCTGGTCGCGCTGCTCAACGCGACGATTCTGGTGTTTCGCACGCCATACCTGCAGAAAATGGTCGGCCTCTACGTAGAGCTGGCGCGCAACACGCCGTTGCTGATTCAACTGTTCTTCGTCTACTTCGCGTTGCCGGCAGTGGGGATCCAGGTTTCCGGTTTCACTGCGGCAATCATCACCATGACTTTCCTTGGCGGCGCCTATCTCACCGAAGTGCTGCGCGCCGGCGTCGATGCGGTGCCCCAGGCACAACTGGAATCCGGGCGGTCGATTGGCCTGCCCCACGGACAGTTGCTGCGCTATGTGATCCTGCCGCAGGCGGGGATTCTCAGCCTGCCTTCGCTTTTCGCCAATTTCATTTTCCTGCTCAAGGAAACCACCGTGGTCTCGGCGGTAGCGGTGCCGGAAATCCTCTACACCACCAAAAGCTACATCGCGCTCTATTACAAAACCTACGAAATGCTCGCCGTGCTGACGCTGATCTGCGTGCTGCTGTTCTTGCCGCTGTCGCTGTTGCTCGGCCGTCTGGAAAGGAGGCTCCAGCATGGCCAGTTCGGGTCTTGAACTGCTGTGGATATCGTTGCCGCAACTGGCAAAAGGCGCCGGGCAAACCCTGTCGATCTCGTTTCTGAGCATCGCCATCAGCACGATCGGCGGCGTGTTCTACGGTGTGTTGCGCACGTTGAACGTCACGTGGCTGAACGCGATTTTGCGCATCTATCTGGAGCTGTTCCGGGCAATACCGGTGCTGGTCTGGTTGTATCTGCTGTTCTTCGGTTTGCCGATTTTCTTCGGCCTGAGCCTGCCGAGCTTCTGGTGCGCGGTGCTGGTGCTGTCGCTGTGGGGCGCCAGCGAAGTTGGCGAGGTAGCGCGCGGTGCGCTGCATTCGTTGCCGCGCGGACAGCGTGAAGCGGGGCTGTCTATCGGCCTCAATGCAGCTCAACTCTATGGCTACGTGCTGCTGCCGCAAGCGCTCAAGCGCATGACGCCGCCGACCATCAATGTCTATACGCGGATCATCAAGACCAGTTCCCTGGCGGTGCTGATTGGCGTGGTGGATGTGATCAAGGTCGGCCAGCAGATCATCGAGCGCACCTACGAATCGGTACTGATCTACGGAGCATTGTTCCTGTTTTTCTTTTTCATCTGCTACCCGCTCTCGGCCGCTTCGCGCGTGCTGGAGCGGCGCTGGACGCAAGCATGAGCGCACTGATCGAGTTTCACGGGTTCAACAAATTCTATGGCGCGCAGCAGGTGCTCGATGGCATCGATCTGCAAGTGCAGAGCGGCGAAGTGGTGGTCATTCTCGGACCCAGCGGTTGCGGCAAAAGCACTCTGCTGCGTTGCCTCAATGGCCTGGAAGAGGCGCACAGCGGCAGTCTGAAATTACTTGGCCGCGAACTGCTGGACAAGGCGACCGACTGGCGCGAAATCCGTCAGCAGATCGGCATGGTGTTCCAGAGCTATCACCTGTTCCCGCACATGAGCGTTCTGGACAATCTGCTGCTCGGCCCGCTCAAGGTGCAGAAGCGTCAGCGCCGCGAAGCGCAACAGCAGGCCGAAGCCTTGCTTGAGCGTGTCGGCCTGCTGGACAAGCGCGATGCTTTCCCGCGTCAGCTCTCGGGCGGCCAGCAGCAGCGCATCGCCATTGTCCGATCGCTGTGCATGAATCCACGGGTCATGCTCTTCGACGAAGTCACCGCTGCCCTCGACCCGGAAATGGTCAAGGAAGTGCTGCAAGTCATTCAAGGCCTGGCCCGCGAAGGCATGACCCTGTTGATCGTCACCCACGAAATGGCCTTCGCCCGCGCGGTGGCCGACCGCATCGTGTTCATGGATGCCGGGCGCATCCTCGAACAATCCCCACCCGAGATTTTCTTTACGAACCCGCAAACCGCACGCGCGCAGCAGTTTCTGGAGAAGTTCTCCTTCGTTGCCACATCGCCAGAATCGAATCCGAAAAAGGAACTGGAACTGCTATGAAAACTGCCGCTTTGTTACTGCCCCTGCTCAGCCTCGCCTTGCTTGCCGGTTGCGGTAAGACCGAAGAGCCACCAAAGCCGAAAGTCGTCAGCGAAAGCCCCGCGCCCTCGGGTTATCTGGACAAGATCAAGGCCCGCGACAAATTGATCGTTGGTGTATTTACCGACAAGCCCCCGTTCGGTTTCGTCGATGAGGCCGGGCGCTACGTCGGCTTCGACACCGACATTGGCCGGCGCTTCGCCAAGGATCTGCTCGGCGACGAAAACAAGGTCGAGTTCGTCGCCGTCGAGCCGGCCAGTCGCATTCCATTTTTGCAGAGCGACAAGGTCGACCTGATCCTCGCCAACATGACCGTCACCCCGGAACGCAAGGAAGCGGTGGAATTCACCAACCCGAACCTCAAGGTGGCCGTGCAGGCGCTGGTGCCGCAGGGCAGTTCAGTGAAAAAACTGGATGATCTGGCGACGCGCACCACGATTGTCACCACCGGCACCACCGCGGATATCTGGCTGACCAGGAACCACCCGGACTGGAAACTGCTCAAGTTCGAGAAGAACTCCGAATCGCTGCAAGCCTTGGCCAATGGCCGTGGCGATGCCTATGCGCAGGACAATCTGGTGCTGTTCAGCTGGGCCAAGCAGAACCCGGGCTATCGCGTGCTCGAAGAAAAGCTCGGAGCCGAGGCGCCGATTGCGCCAGCCGTGAAGAAGGGCAATCTCGAGTTGCGTGACTGGGTGAATACCGAGCTGGCCAAATTGGGCGAGGAGAAATACCTGCTCAAGCTGTATGACCAATATGTGCGCAAAGAACTGAGCGATGAGACCCGGCCTGAGAGTGTGATTGTTGAAGGGGGCAAGTGGCAGGGCTAGTGCCTTGATTCAGCGGTGACGCTTGAATCGCTTTCGCGAGCAGGCTCGCTCCCACATTCGACCGCGTACGATTGTGGGAGCGAGCCTGCTCGCGAATTTTTCAGTCACCGCTCAATCCGGCCAATGCCACGCCGGCTCATCCAGCACCCGCTGCCCGACAATCCCGGTCTGCCCCAGCGTTTTCTCCAGCACGATGCAATTGCATTGCGGATCTTCCTGCAACGCCGAAATAAGGCGCCGTGCATGGGATACCACCCACACCTGACACTGCTCCGAAGCGCGAATGATCAAGCGCGCCAGCGCCGGCAGCAAGTCCGGATGCAAGCTGGTTTCCGGTTCGTTGAGCACCATCAGTGTTGGCGGTCGCGGGGTCAGCAACGCCGCAACCAGCAGCAGATAACGCAAGGTGCCGTCCGACAGCTCCGCCGCTGACAATGGCCGCAACAAGCCTTCCTGATAAAACTCGATAGCGAAGCGTCCACCCGCCAACGGCGCGATGTTCAGCCGCGCACCGGGAAAGGCATCGCTGATCGCCGCTGTTAACGCCTGCGGATCGCCAATCTCGATGATTGTCTGCAAGGCTGCCGCCAGATCGCGACCGTCGTGATGCAGCACCGGCGTGCGTGTGCCCAGTTGCGGCTGACGCACTGGCGCGTCGGCATCGCTGCGAAAGTGATCATAAAAGCGCCAGCGCCGGATGAATTCGCGCATCTGGAACACTTCCGGCGAGCTGCGCAGATTGCCAACCTGATCGAACAGGCTGTCGAAATTCGGCGTGTGTTGCGCCAGCACATCCCAGGCGCGACCTTCGCGGGCGCGGATCATCGGACCGTTGCGATCGACCAGCAGGCTCGCCGGGCGAAACACCGGGCCGGCCCAGATGCACTCACGCTTGATCTCCGGGTCGAGGGCAAAGCATGAAGTGCTTGGCTCCGGCAGGCCCAGGCCGATGGCGTAGCTGAAATCCTCGCCGGCGAATCCCAGTCGCAACCTTTTCACGCCGTGGCGCACCGTCGGCTCGATCGCCACCTCACCGTTGCGCATGCGTCGACTGATGGTTTCCGGTCCGGCCCAGAACGTCGAGTCCAGCCCGCCTTCACGCGCCAGCGCATTGACCACGCCGCCTTGGGCGGTTTCCGCCAGCAGGCGCAAGGCGCGATAGAGGTTGGACTTGCCGCTGCCGTTGGGCCCGGTAATCAGGTTCAGGCGCCCGAGCGGAATCACCAGTTTGTTGATCGAGCGGTAATTGGCCACGGCCAAGGTATAAAGCATGGAATTCCTTCTCTTCGGGCGGCCCTTGTAGGAGCTGCCGAAGGCTGCGATCTTTTGATCTTGAAAAAGCAAAGATCGCAGCCTTCGGCAGCTCCTGCACGGAAATGTTGTGATCGCTCAGGCGAACGTTGAACCCTGTTCTAAGCTCACAGTCGTATCGTCACTTGCACGTTCGTACACAGGAAGGAGTCTGCATGGCAAGTCCCGGAATGAAAACAGCAGTCATGCTGAGTCTGTTCACTTTGCTCAGCGCTTGCGGCGACAAGAAACCTGCTCAGGAATATTTGCCACGGGTCTTTGTGCAAGAGGTCGAACCGGCCAACTACGCCGCCGCGGTGACCCTCACCGGTGACGTGCAGGCGCGGGTGCAGACGCAGCTTTCATTCCGCGTCGGCGGCAAGATCATCCAGCGCATGGTCGATGTCGGCGACCGCGTCACCGCCAAACAGGTGCTGGCCAAACTCGATCCGAAAGATCTGCAGACCAACGTCGATTCCGCTCAAGCCCAAGTCGTCGCCGAACAGGCCCGCGTGAAGCAAGCGGCGGCCGCTTTCGTGCGTCAGCAAAAACTCCTGCCCAAGGGCTACACCAGCCAGAGCGAATACGATTCGGCGCAAGCCGCGCTGCGCAGCAGCCAGAGCGCATTGAGCGCGGCGCAGGCGCAGTTGGCCAACGCCAGGGACCAGCTCAGTTACACCTCGCTGATCGCCGATGCACCCGGGGTAATCACCGAGCGCCAGGCCGAAGTCGGCCAAGTGGTGCAGGCCACCGCGCCGATTTTCAGCCTTGCCCGCGATGGCGACCGCGACGCGGTATTCAATGTCTATGAATCGCTGCTGGCCGAGCGGCCGTCCGATCGCTCGATCGTGGTCAGCCTGCTCGACAACCCCGAGATCAAAACCACCGGCACCGTGCGTGAAATCACCCCCTCGGTGTCGGCGCAATCGGGCACCGTGCAGGTCAAGGTCAGCCTCGACAAACTGC
>NZ_RAZO01000380.1:11097-29706 GCF_004307535.1 Pseudomonas sp. Sample_9 | reverse complement strand
TCGGTGTCGGCGCAATCGGGCACCGTGCAGGTCAAGGTCAGCCTCGACAAACTGCCGCCGGGCATGCAGCTCGGTTCGGTAGTGAGTGCCACCGCCAAAGGCACCGGTAAATCGGCGGTGGAACTGCCTTGGTCGGCGCTGACAAAAAACATCAGCGACCCGGCGGTGTGGCTGGTCGATGACAAAGGCGAAGCGCAGTTGCATACGGTCACGGTCGGCCGTTACCTGACCGGCAAAGTGATCATCAGCGAAGGCCTCAAGGGCGGCGAGAAAGTCATTGTCGCCGGCGGCCAGTTGCTGCACCCAGGCATGAAAGTCGAGATTGCCGAAAACACCTACAAGGATCTGCAACCCGGAGCGCAGCCATGAAGCGTCTCGGCCTGTTGTGCATGGCGCTGCTGCTGGGCGCCTGCTCGGAAAAGGAAACGCCGCCGGAACCGGTACGTCCGGTGCTGTCGGTCACGGTCAAAGCGCTCAACGAAGAAAGCCTCGGACGCTTTGCCGGCAGCATTCAGGCGCGTTATGAGAGCAACACCGGTTTCCGCGTCGGTGGGCGCATCGCCAGCCGCAACGTCGATGTCGGCGCCGAGGTGCAGAAGGGCACCTTGCTCGCCACTCTCGACCCATCCGACCAGCAGAACCAGTTACGTTCGGCCCAGGGCGATCTGGCGAGGATCCAGGCGCAGTTGATCAACGCCCAGGCCAACGCACGTCGTCAGCAAGCGCTGTTTGATCGCGGCGTCGGTGCGCAGGCGCAACTGGACGTCGCCAACACCGATCTGAAAACCACTCAGGCCTCGCTCGATCAGGCGCGCGCGGCGGTCAGCCAGAGCAAGGATCAACTGAGCTACACCGAGCTGCGCTCCGATCACAAAGCCGTGGTCACCGCGTGGAACGCCGAAGCCGGGCAAGTGGTAACCGCCGGGCAACAAGTGGTGACGCTGGCGCAACCGGACATCAAGGAAGCGGTGATCGATCTGCCCGATACCCTGGTCGATCAGTTGCCCAGCGACGTGGTGTTCTCGGTGGCTGCGCAACTCGACCCGAGCATCAACACCACGGCGATCATCCGCGAGATCGAACCCCAGGCACAAAGCGCCACGCGCACCCGCCGTGCGCGCCTGACCCTGTCGGATACGCCGGACGGTTTCCGCCTCGGCACCGCGATCAGCGTGACCCTCAGCTCGGCGATCAAGCCGCGCATCGAACTGCCGCTGACGGCGTTGCAGGAAGTCGACGGCAAACCACGAATCTGGGTGATCGACACGCAAAACAAAACCGTCAACCCGCGCGACGTCAGTGTGGTCAGCCGTGGCGACCACAGCGTGGTGCTGGCCGGCGGCGTGCAGAACGGTGAGCGCGTGGTCAGCGCCGGCGTCAACAGTCTCAAACCCGGACAATCGGTAAAACTTGACGAGGACAGTCAATGAAAGGCTCTTTCAACCTCTCCGAATGGGCCCTCAAGCACCAGTCTTTCGTGTGGTACCTGATGTTCGTCGGGCTGCTGATGGGGGTGTTTTCGTACTTCAATCTCGGCCGCGAAGAAGACCCGTCATTCACCATCAAGACCATGGTGATCCAGACCAAATGGCCGGGCGCGACCCAGGAAGAAACCCTCAAGCAGGTTACCGACCGCATCGAGAAGAAACTCGAAGAGCTCGATTCCCTCGACTACGTGAAAAGCTACACACGCCCCGGCGAGTCGACGGTTTACGTGTACCTGCGCGACACCACCAGCGCTGAGGACATTCCGCAAATCTGGTACCAGGTGCGCAAGAAGATCGACGATATTCGCGGCCAGTTTCCTCAGGGTATTCAGGGGCCGGGGTTCAACGATGAGTTCGGTGACGTGTACGGCTCGGTCTACGCCTTCACCGCCGATGGCCTGACCATGCGTCAGTTGCGCGATTACGTGGAACAGGCGCGCGCCGAAATCCGCAACGTGCCGGGGCTGGGCAAGATCGAAATGGTCGGCCAGCAGGACGAAACGATTTACCTGAATTTCTCCACGCGCAAACTCGCAGCGCTGGGTATCGACCAGCGCCAGGTGGTGCAGAGCCTGCAATCGCAGAACGCCGTAACTCCGGCCGGTGTGATCGAGGCGGGACCTGAGCGGATTTCCGTGCGCACCTCGGGCCAGTTCGCTTCGGAAAAAGACCTCGCCGAGGTCAATCTCAAGCTCAACGATCGCTTCTATCGTCTGGCGGACATCGCCGAGATCAGCCGTGGCTACGTCGATCCGGCGACACCGGAATTCCGCTTCGACGGCAAACCGGCGATCGGCCTGGCGATTGCCATGCAGAAGGGCGGCAACGTTCAGGAATTCGGTAAGGCGCTGCACGAGCGCATCGACCAGCTCACCGCTGACTTGCCTGTCGGCGTCGGCGTGCACACGGTGTCCGATCAGGCGGTGGTGGTGGAAGAGGCCGTTGGCGGTTTCACCAGCGCGCTGTTCGAAGCGGTCATCATCGTGCTGGTGGTGAGCTTCATCAGCCTCGGCGTGCGCGCCGGTCTGGTGGTGGCCTGCTCGATTCCGCTGGTGCTGGCGATGGTCTTCGTGTTCATGGAATACAGCGGCATCACCATGCAGCGGATTTCCCTCGGCGCGCTGATCATCGCCCTCGGTCTGCTGGTGGACGACGCGATGATCACCGTGGAGATGATGGTCACGCGCCTGGAGATGGGCGAGAGCAAGGAGCAGGCGGCGACGTTCGCCTACACCTCGACCGCGTTCCCGATGCTCACCGGTACGCTGGTGACCGTCGCCGGTTTCGTGCCCATCGGTCTCAATGCCAGCTCGGCCGGTGAGTACACCTACACGCTGTTTGCGGTGATCGCCGTGGCGATGATCGTCTCGTGGGTAGTCGCAGTGTTCTTTGCACCGGTGATCGGCGTGCACATCCTCAGCGCCAACGTGAAGGCGCATGATGCCGAGCCGGGGCGCATCGGTCGCGCCTTCAACGGCGGCCTGTTGTGGGCCATGCGCAACCGCTGGTGGGCGATCGGCATCACCGTGCTGCTGTTCGTGCTGGCGGTGTTCTGCATGCGTTTCGTGCAGAACCAGTTCTTCCCCGCTTCGGATCGCCCGGAAATTCTCGTCGACCTGAACCTGCCACAAAACGCCTCGATCGACGAAACCCGCAAAGCGGTGGACAAGCTCGAAGCGACGCTCAAGGGCGACCCGGACATCGTGCGCTGGAGCACTTACATCGGTCAGGGCGCGATCCGTTTCTACCTGCCCCTTGATCAGCAATTGCAGAACCCGTACTACGCGCAGCTGGTGATCGTCAGCAAGGATTTCGAAGCCCGCGAGGCACTCAGCCAGCGCTTGCGTGAGCGGCTGCACAAAGACTTCGTCGGCATCGGCAGCTACGTGCAGGCCCTGGAAATGGGCCCGCCGGTGGGGCGTCCGATTCAGTATCGAGTCAGCGGCAAAGATGTCGATCAGGTGCGCAAACACGCCATCGACCTGGCCACCGAACTGGACAAGAACCCGCACATCGGCGAAATCATTTACGACTGGAACGAGCCGGGCAAAGTCCTGCGCATCGACATCGCCCAGGACAAGGCGCGGCAACTCGGGCTGTCGTCCGAAGACGTCGCCAACCTGATGAACAGCATTGTCAGTGGCTCGCCGTTGACCCAGGTCGATGACGATATCTATCTGATCAACGTGGTCGGTCGCGCGGTGGATTCCGAACGCGGCACGCCGGAAACCCTGCAGAACCTGCAGATCGTCACGCCGAGCGGCACCTCGATTCCGCTGCTGGCGTTCGCCACCGTGCGTTATGAACTGGAACAGCCGCTGGTGTGGCGTCGTGACCGCTTGCCGACCATCACCATCAAGGCCTCGGTGCGCGACGAAATCCAGCCGACCGATCTGGTGAAACTGCTCAAGCCGTCGATCGATGCTTTTGCCTCGAAACTGCCGGTCGGCTACAAGGTCGCTACCGGCGGTACGGTCGAGGAAAGCGGCAAGGCCCAGGGGCCGATCGCCAAGGTCCTGCCGCTGATGCTGTTCCTCATGGCGACGTTCCTGATGATCCAGTTGCACAGCGTGCAGAAGATGTTCCTGGTCGCCAGTGTTGCGCCGCTGGGGTTGATCGGCGTGGTGCTGGCACTGGTGCCGACCGGCACGCCGATGGGTTTCGTGGCGATCCTCGGGATTCTCGCGCTGATCGGCATCATCATCCGCAACTCGGTGATTCTGGTAACGCAGATCGATGAGTTCGAGCAGAAAGGCTACGCACCGTGGGACGCGGTCGTGGAAGCGACCGAACACCGGCGCCGACCGATCCTGCTCACCGCTGCGGCGGCGAGCATGGGCATGATCCCGATAGCCCGCGAAGTGTTCTGGGGGCCGATGGCCTACGCGATGATTGGCGGCATCGTCGTGGCGACGCTCCTGACGCTGTTGTTTCTGCCGGCGCTGTATGTCGCCTGGTACAAGATCCGCGAACCGCAGAAGGATGAAAAACCGGCGCAGTGAGATAGCCCTGCGATATTTGGGAAAGGTCTGACTTACAGCGTGAGAGGACTGCGCTAACGTCCCTTCTTCATTCGAAGAGGGACGTGCCATGTCGACTGTTTCCGGCTGGTTACGCGGATGGTTGCTGCTCGCTGGCTTGAGCCTGTCGCCGGCAGCACTGGCCGAAGTGCTGCTGGAAAACCAGCTGTGGCGGGTGCAGGTCGATCCTGCGACGCTGGCGGTGCGGGTTGAATCGGCCGACGCGCCACCAGTGCAAGCTTCGGCAGGCGTGCTGCGGCACAAGGTCAGCGACATGGTCAGGCATGGCAATCGCATTGATTGGCAATGGGACGATGGGCGCTGGTTGCTCAGTGTTGACCTGGACCAGCGTGACCTGACGTTTTCGATTACGGCTAACTCGCCCTCGCAAATCGAGTTTATTCATCAGCCCGCCAGTGCAATGGGCCAGGCGCTGATCTGGCCGCTTGCCGAAGGGCGCTACGTGCCGCGCGGTGACCGGGCGTGGCAAAAATTCCTGGTCGCGCAGGGCGCGCTCGATACCACCCAGGACTTGAGCCTGCCGCTTTGGGGGATGGAGTACGAGAAGTTCAGCCTGCACTGGTTGCTGACCAACCCTTACAACAATCAACTGCGCTTCAAGGCCAATGGCGATGCGCTGGGGCTGTCGGCCAGGCACCGTTTCACTACGCTTGAACCCTCGAAGCCGCTGACCTTCAGCCTGTTTCTCGGCGCTGCCGATCCGTTGGCCGGGGCCAAGCGCTACAAGCAGTGGCTCATCGATAGCGATCAATTTGAAAGCTTGGCGAACAAGCTGATCAAGACCCCGCAAGCCGCCAAGCTGATCGGTGCCGCGCATGTCTATCTGTGGGGCAACGATCTGCTCGGCCCCGACGATGTGCGCAACTGGCCGCTGCTGATTGCCCGATTGCGCGGCCCGGGTGTGCTGGTCAGTGAACTTCGGGCGGCGATGGATCCTGAAGCGCTGCGGTTGCTCGCCAGCGAGACCGTACTCAATCGCTATCAACAGACTGTGATGCTGCGCAGTCTCAATCGCGCGCTGAACACTCAGGCGCGCAAAACCTGGCAGGCGCGGGCGGTGCCGGACATGCAGGCGCTGGTCAACGGGTACGCTGAGGTGCGCGAGCAGCTGGCCGTTGTTCTGAAGGGTACGCTGGCGCCTGATCCTTCGCGCTGGGGGCGTACCTTGTCGCGGCGAACCATTGAACGCTTGCAGAGCGCTGGACTTTCGCGTTTATGGCTTGGGCTCGGCGAGGGCTGGGAAGGTGGACTCTGGCATCCCGAGGCGGTGCGCGCCGCCGTCTCTGCGGGGTATCTGATTGCCCCCTATGACTCCTACGAAACCGCGCTGCGCCGGGATGAAAATCCGGACTGGACCACTGCGCACCTCGGTGATCGGGCCAATACCGAGTGCGCGATCGTGGAGGAAAACGGTGCGCTGAAAAGTGGATTTCAGCAGTCCGGCCACTATACCGATCCGCGATGTGTACGCCCGTTGCTTGAGCGGCGCATCGATGCAATCCAGAAGGTTGCCGGCTTTAACAGCTGGTTTCTCGATGCCTATGCCGCTGGGATGCTCTTCGACAGTTATCGTCCCGGCGCACCGATGACCCAGGCGCAGAATGCCGCGGGCAATGTTGCAGCATCGCGCTGGATCAACGAGGTGTTGCAGCTGCCGAGCGGCTCCGAGGATGGCAATGCCGCCACCGCTCGGGGAGTTCTGTTCGCACATGGCATGCAGACGCCAGTGATCGGTTGGGGCGATCGCGACATGCAGCAGCCGGGCACAGCGGACTTTTTCGTCGGCCAATGGTACCCACCGGAGCAGCCAGCGGTGTTCTTCAAACCGACCCGGTTGAAGGCTGACTACCGACGCGTTCATTTCGCCGCCGCCAGCCGTTTACCGCTGTATCAGACGGTATTCCACGGCTCTGTCATCACCAGTCATCACTGGTTGTTCGATAACCTGAAGTTGAGCGACGTGCGGGTGGAAAACGAGCTCACGCAGTTGCTCTACAACGTACCGCCGCTGTACCACCTGAGTGCGGCCAGCCTTGATCAGCGCTTGCCGTTGATCGTGCGTCAGGATCGATTCTTTCGTCCGCTGCACGAACGTCTGGCGACGCAAGCGCTGACCGCTTTTGACTGGTTGAGCGAGGATCGCCTGGTACAGCAGACGACGTTTGCCGACGGCACGCGACTGCTGGCCAATTTCGACGCCGCTCCACGCAATTGGCAGGGCCGGACGTTACCGGGACACAGCCTGACTGCATTGTTCGCGGACGGCAGCGTCAGCCAATATCAGGTACAGGCAGCGCCCTGATTCAGACTTTGCGCCACACGCTCGCCAGCCAAGGCTGCTGTTCGCGCGGCAAGCCCGCAGGCCGGTAATAATGCTCAAGCTCGACAAAACCCGCCGCCGTCAGCAACCCGCGCCAGGCTTCGAGATCGTGATACGAGCCGTAGCGCGGCCCGTTCCAGCCCTCTTGGTTGTCGCCACGCGGATTGGAACTGAACAGCACGCCACCCGGTTTCAAGGTGCCGTGCAGTTGCCGTAGCACTTGCGGCAACACCTGCAACGGCACATGAAACAGCACGGCATTGGCGAAGATGCCGTCGAAGCGCTCGGCGGGTAGATCAAGCTTGAGAAAGTCCTGCTGCCAGACTTCGCAACCGCTGTCCTGGCGGGCCATGCGCGCGAATTCCTGCGAGCCATCGAGGCCGATCGCGACGTGGCCCATGCGTGTAAAGGTCTGCAGATCACGGCCCGGACCGCAGCCGAAATCGAGAATCGTCAACGGCGACTCAGACTGAATGTGGCGCAGCAAGGCCTCGATGTTCTGGCTGACATCGTGGTCGCGAGTGCCTTCGCGAAAGTCCTCGGCCACCGAGTTGTAGTGACCGAGGGTAGTGGCGGTGATCTGTTCGAGGTCGCTGGGCGTTTGCTTCATGATCGATGCTGTATTGGCGGTGTGAGGGCGGACTATAAGCTTTTTCACCGGCAAAAAAACGCCGCCTGCGCTGGGGCCAGTGCAGGCGGCGATGGGTGCCAGGTTTCAGTGCTGCTTCGCTCCCAGACAATCGATCGAGCGGTCCATCATCGCCTTGGCCATTTCCAGCAGATGCCAGACCGAGAACACCATGGCCCGATCCGCGCCCCCGAGCTGGTCACCGCATTGATGGACGGTCACCGAAGCGCAGCGCAGCAGATCGGCAACATACAGTTGGGCGTCCTCCAGCGTCACATCTTCGCTGATGCTGTAGACGCGTTTCTGCCCCGCCAACGTGACCTGATTGCCGGCCAGATGTGAGTCGACGGCGCGGCACAGTGCAGAGCGATCCTTGAGCAAATCCTCGGTGAACCGCTTGCTTGAGGTAAGGCTGAGTGGCGGATCGGCAAGATTTTTTTCCATGGGTAAACTCCTGACTTCAAGTGGGAGCCAACCATTTCGCGACTAAACGAGCAGGACGGCGGCTGCACGCGGATCAGTTGCCGGCCGGACAACTGAATCCAGTCACCGCAAAACAGTGACGACCGGAGATTAGCTACAGGATATTTCGGGTACAAGCGGGTAAATTATTCTAGGAATCGTCCTGCAAACCCGCGTGGTTCGGGCTGGCGAAAAGACAAAATTCGTGTAGGAAGCATCTGATTTTCACGAAGGGCATCGCCCAAAATACTGCGATCACATTGGCCTGGTTGATGGCCACCTGCCGCTATCGACCTTAGCGCTTATTCAGCCCCCGCGCCAGCCTGTCGCCACCCAACTGAATCACCGCCACCAGTGCCACCAGCAAGACGATCACCGTCAACATGATCTGGCTATCGAAGCGCTGATAACCGTAGCGGTAAGCGATATCCCCCAGCCCACCAGCACCAATTGCCCCAGCCATGGCCGACGAATTGATCATCGTCACCAGGGTGATGGTGAAACCGCCGACAATCCCCGGCAGCGCCTCGGGCAGCAGCACATGCCAGACGATGTGCCAGCGCCGGCAACCCATGGCCTGCGCGGCTTCGATCAGACCATGATCGACCTCGCGCAGACTGACTTCGGCGATCCGCGCGAAGAATGGCGTTGCGGCGATTGTCAGCGGCACCACAGCGGCCCACACGCCATACGTGGTGCCGACGATCAGGCGGGTGAATGGAATCAGCGCGACCATCAGAATCAGGAACGGGATCGAGCGGAACAGATTGACGAAGGCGCCCAGCGCACGGTTCAACAGCGGCGCTTCGTAGATCCCGCCCTTGTCGCTGGTGACCAGAATCACCGCCATGGGAATGCCCACCAGCAGCGCGATCAGCGACGACACGCCGACCATCAAAAAGGTGTCGATAAAACCCTGCAGCAAGCGATCAAACCACATAGCCCAATACCTCCACTCGTTGCGCCCATTGCCCGGCGCGTTCGCGCAATTGTCCGGCGCTGAATGTCGAGCCGCTGACGGCCAGTAAAAGCTGCCCCAGCGCATGACCCTGAATCCGTTCCACGCCGCCCTGAAGCAGCTTCACTCGGCCGCCCAACGCCGCAAATAATGCAGCCAGATCCGGTTCATCAGCGGCACCGCCGGTGAACTGCAAACGCAACACCACCGCTGCATCAGAAGCCGTGGATTGCGCCTGCAAACGGCTTTGCAATTCTTCCGGCAAGGCGTGTTGCAGTGGTGCGAGCAAGGTCTGGCTGACCTCGTGCTGCGGATTGCCGAACACTTGCCACACCGGCCCTTGCTCGACCACATGGCCATGTTCGAGGACGACGACGCGGTCGCAAATCTTGCGTATCACCGCCATCTCATGGGTGATCAGCACAATGGTCAGGCCCAGGCGTTTGTTGATCTCGCGCAACAGGCCGAGGATCGACTGCGTGGTTTCCGGGTCGAGCGCCGATGTCGCTTCATCGCAGAGCAGAATGTCCGGGTCATGCACCAGCGCGCGGGCAATGCCGACACGCTGTTTCTGCCCACCGGAGAGTTGCGCCGGATAGGCCTTGTGCTTGCTGTGCAGGCCGACCAGTTCAAGCAGTTCGCGGACCTTGTTGTCGCGCTGCTGCTTCGGCACGCCGGCGACTTTCAGCGGCAACTCGACGTTCTGCCAGACGGTCTTGGCCGACATCAGATTGAAGTGCTGGAAGATCATGCCGATGCGCCGGCGCAGGGCGACGAGGCGGTTTTCATCGAACTCGCCGATATCGACCTGATCGATCAACACCCGCCCCGACGTTGGCTGCTCCAGGCGATTGATCGTGCGGATCAGCGACGACTTGCCAGCGCCGCTGCGGCCGATGATGCCGAACACTTCGCCGCGCTGAATCGCCAGGTCGATGCCCTGCAAAGCCGCGACCGGACCTTGTCGGCCGTTGTAGGTTTTGCCCACGCCGATAAAGCGTACGTGGGCGCGATTCAGCTCGGGATGCAGCTCGGTTTTTTCAGCGTGGTGTGGCTCTGGAAACTCCAGTCGCCGTTGGATCGCCGCAGTCATGTTCAGCTTTCCCAGCCGGCCTGATAGAGCTTGCCGTGGGCCTTGTCCAGTGCTGCGCGAACGGCCGGTGAATGCTGATAGATGTCGACGAACTTGATCAGGCGCGGGTCGGTTTTGCTCTTCGGCTGGATGACGAACTGGATCACGTATTCCTTGTGATCGAGACCGTCGAACAGCAGCGCCGAGCCGGCATCGAAGGTCTTTGCCAGACGGATGTAGGCTGGATAACCCTGGACCAGATCAGCGTCGTCATAAGCGCGCACCAGTTGCACGGCTTCGACCTGAAGGATCCTGATCTTTTTCGGATTGGCGACGATGTCGTCCTCGGTAGCCTTGTAGCCGACGCCCGGTTTCAGGGTGATCAAACCGGCCTTGGCGAGCAATTGCAAACCCCGTCCGCTGTTGATCGGGTCGTTGGCGATGGCGACGCTGGCGCCTTCGGGCAGCTCATCGAAGCTTTTGTATTTCTTCGAATACAGGCCGACGTTGTTGATGATCCCCGGCGCGAATGGCACCAGATCGAAACCGGACGCGGCTTTGGCATTCTCCAGAAACGGAATGTGCTGGAAATAATTCACATCAATGTCGCCAGCGGCGAGGCTGACGTTGGGCGCGATCCAGTCGGTGAATTCCACCAGCTCGACTTTCAGGCCTTGTTTGGAAGCTTCCTCGACGGCGGCTTCCAGCGGAATGGCGAAAGCGGCAGTGGTGCCGATTTTCAACGGGGCGTCGGCGGCGAAGATAGCCGAGCTGAACAGGCCGAAGACCAGGGCCAGTGCTTTGACTGGGTGGGACAGGGTTTTCTTGGTCATGGTGGTTTTTCCAGTCAGTGCATGAATTTTGCTGTCGGGGGAGGGCCTCTTCGCGAGCAGGCTCGCTCCCACAGGGGTACGCATTTCAAATGTGGGAGCGAGCCTGCTCGCGAAGCTTCTGATGCCTGTACGAAGATCCGCTGTGTTGCTCAGGCAACTGCGCCTCACCGTGAAACAACTTCTCACGCAGGGTGCCGCTGTCATACGCGGTCTTGTACGAACCGCGCCGCTGCAGCTCCGGAATCACCAGCTCAATGAAATCGACATAGCTTTCCGGGGTGACGATGCGAGTGAGGTTGAAGCCGTCCAGACCGGTTTCGGCGATCCACGATTCCAGTTCATCCGCCACTTGTTCGGGCGAACCGACCACGGTGATGTAACGACCACCAAGGGCGTGCTGGTCGAGTAATTTGCGCCGGGTCCAGTCGTTGTTCTGCAGATTTTTCGTCGCCGATTGAATGGCGTTGCTCTTCACGTACTGGATCGGCTCATCGATTTCGTATTGGGCAAAGTCGATGCCGGTGGACGCGGAAAAATGCGCCACGCCGGCTTCGGCGCTGGCGTAGCTGAGGTACTCGGCATGCTTGGCCCACGCCGCTTCTTCAGTCGCGCCAACGATCACATTGAGGCCCATGAACACCTTGATGTCTCGAGGATCGCGCCCGGCTTCGACGGCGCTGGCGCGGACCTTGTCGACCTGCACTTTGGTCGATGGTTTGTTCTGGCCGCTGATGAACACGCACTCGGCATGACGCCCGGCAAACAGCAAGCCGCGGTCGGAGCTGCCGGCCTGAAACAGCACCGGTGTGCGCTGCGGTGACGGCTCGCAGAGGTGATAACCCTCGACCTGATAGAACTCGCCCTGGTGCTCGACCTTGTGCACTTTGTCCGGGTTGGCGTAGATGCGCTGCTCGCGGTCGTTGAGCACCGCGCCGTTCTCCCAGCTGCCTTCCCAGAGCTTGTACAAGACCTGCAGATATTCTTCGGCCTGGTCGTAGCGGCGGTCATGTTCGACCTGCTCGTTGAGACCCATGGCTTTGGCGGCGCTGTCCAGGTAACCGGTGACGATGTTCCAGCCAACGCGGCCGCGACTCAAATGATCGAGCGTCGACATGCGTCGGGCGAACAGATACGGCGGCTCGTAAGTGAGATTGGCGGTCAGGCCAAAGCCGAGGTTTCTGGTGACGGCTGCCATCGCTGAAACCAGCAGCAGCGGATCGTTGACCGGCAACTGGATCGACTCTTTCAGCGTGACGTCGACCGAGTTCTGGTAGACGTCGTAGACGCCGACGATGTCAGCGATGAACAAGCCATCGAACAATCCGCGCTCAAGCAACTGCGCCAGTTCGGTCCAGTATTCGATCGTGTTGTAGCGCGTCGAGGTGTCGCGCGGATGGGTCCACAGGCCGTGATTGATGTGGCCGATGCAGTTCATGTTGAACGCGTTGAGCAGAATCTTCTTTTTCGCAGCGCTCATCAGATCGTCCCTCGCAGCGGAGGGTTTTCATCGTTGAGGTAGTAATTGCCCACGGCGTGATACTTCCAGCGCACCGGGTCGTGCAGGGTGTGCACGCGAGCGTTGCGCCAGTGCCGGTCGAGGCCGTGTTCGCTCAGCGTCGCCTGACTGCCGGCGAGCTCGAACAGCGTGCTGCCAGCGGCGAGGGAAATTTCCGTGCTGATCGCCCGCGCTTCGGCAACTGCTATCGACGCGGCGGCGACAGTTTCGGCATTGGTTTCAGCTTGCGCGGCATCGAGGAATTCACCGGCACGTTCGAGCAAGGCTTCGGTGGCGTGCAGACGAATGCTCAAGTGGCCGAAGCTCTTCAGCGTCAGCGGATCGTCGGTAGCCTTGTCGTTGCCCGAATCGATCCACGGACGGGTCTTGCTGCGCACGAAGTGCAAAGCGTCTTCGTAAGCGGCGCGGGCGATGCCGGTGTCGATGGCGGCGTGGAGAATCTGCGCCAGCGGGCCGACCGTGGTCGGGCGTTCGAAAGCGCTCTGGAACGGCAGCACGTCTTCGGCCGCTACATACACATCTTCGAACACCACCGAGCCGCTGCCGGTGGTGCGCTGGCCGAAGCCGCTCCAGTCGTCGATCACCGTCAGGCCCTTGCTCTCGCGCGGGACGAAGGCCAGTTGTTGCACGCCGTTTTCATCGACCACCGACGTCGGAATGCGCTGCGCGTAAATCGCCCCGGTCGAGTAGAACTTGCGACCGTTGATGCGATAACCAGCGCCGTCGCGTTTGAGACTGGTGACACGATCATGAGCGGTTTTGGTACCCAGTTCCGCCAGCGCATTGCCGAAGCGCTGGCCGGCGAGGACCTCGGCGTACAGGCGATTTTTCTGTTCATCGCTGCCATTCACGCGCAGCACTTCCAGTGCGTAGAAATGGTTCTGCGGAATCTGCCCGAGCGAGCCGTCGGCCTGAGCGATGAGTGCGATGACTTTGGCCAGGGTGACGTTGGATACGCCCGCGCCGCCATATTCTTTCGGCACGCTGATGCCCCACAGGCCGGAGCGGGAAAACACTTCCAGCTCGGCCAATGGCAGGCGGCGTTCGCGGTCGCGCAGGGCGCTGTCGCGTTTGAAATCTTCGGCCAGGTCGCTGGCGACGATCAGGGCTTGCTCATCGCTGGTGATGAGCGCGACGTGATGGGAAAGCGTCATAGGGGGTTCTCCAGATGACTGGTCGTCTCAGATCCAGGAATGGCGAGCCGGCAAAGTGCCGTTCAGGCGATAGGCGCCGACCGCGTGATATTTCCAGCGCACCGGGTCGTGCAGGGTGTGCACGCGGGCGTTGCGCCAGTGGCGGTCGAGATTGAATTCGGCGAGGGTCGCGCGGCTGCCGGCCAGTTCGAAGAGCTTTTCGCTCGCCAGCAGCGAAATCTCGGTGGTCAGCACTTTTGCTTCGGCCACGGCGATCGAAGCGCGTGCGGCGGATTCGGCAGTCAGCGGCGCGGCGTGGACTTCATCGAGCATTTTGCCGGCCTTGCGCAGCAGCGCTTCGGCGGCGTGCAGTTCGATTTTCAGTTTGCCGATATCGGCGATCACGTAGAGGTCATCGCTGGCGCGCTCGACCTTGGCGTCGATCCATGGCCGTGCGCGGGTTTTGACGAAGTCGATGGCGTCGTCGATGGCGCCACGGGCGATGCCGGCGTCGATGGCCGCTTGAATCAGCTGCGACACTGCGCCCTGAGTGTTCGGTTTCTCGTTGATCTTCCAGTTGTCGATGACCAGACTCGACTCGACGCGCACGTTGTTCAGGAGGATCGTGCCGCTGGCGGTGGTGCGCTGACCGAAGCCCGACCAGTCATCGACAATGCGCAAACCCGGCGTGCCGCGCCGGACGAAGGCCAGCACCTGTTTACCGTCATCGTTCAGCGCTTTCACCGCGACCCAGTGCGCAAACAGCGCGCCGGTTGAATAGAACTTCTGGCCGTTGATCACGTAATCGTCGCCGTCGGCGCTGATTCGCGCCTTCAGTTCCAGGGTGTTTCTGGTGCCACGTTCCGGGCCGGCATTGCCGATGCGCCAGCCTTCCAGAACGCTCTGGAACAGCTGTTTTTTCTGCGCTTGGGTGGCGCTGCCGAGCACCAGATGGATGATGCCAAACTGGTTCTGCGGGATCTGCCCGAGCGCCGGGTCGGCGGCGGAAATGATCGCGAATACTTCGGCCAATGTGACGAAGGAAACCTGCGGGCCACCGTATTCGCGCGGGATGGCAATGCTGCCCAGACCGCTGCGGGTGAACTGTTCGATTTCCGACCAAGGCAGCTTGCGCTGGCGGTCGCGTTTGGCCGCCTGCACGCGGGCGATCTGCGCCAGGTCTTGGGCTGCCTTGATCGCTTGAGCATCGTTGCGCAGCACTTGCGCGGGCAACAACAGCGGGGCGATATCCAGATCGGACTGCACGTTTGCATCTGCAAGACTGGACATCAGTGCCGCTCCCTGGCTGCACGCAATGCCCTGGCGATCTGCACTGGGGTGATTGTGTTCCGGACCATACCTACCTCACATCTCATGAAAAACGCCGCGAAGTGCGACGATTGAAAGAATGTCCGGTGGTCCGGTGTATATACCCTAAGCGCGTATAAATATTAAATAAACTAACTTTTAGGAATATGCATAGAAGGAGGGATGTTCGGCTTGGTAAACGAGTTTCAGGTGAGAGATTAGTGACCTCCCACCTTGGGCAGGTCTCACCTGGTACGCGATTCGGCGGCCTTGAATTCGGGTTTCAACGGGACTTTTACGTACGGATTCACGCAACCGATTTTCAACGTGCGCGGCGGCGCCCAGCGCGAATTGTTGCCGACCCGGTCGAGAATGCAGTACGTCACGTCCAGCCGCAGGTCTTCGCCCGCTTCGACAATTACCGCCGGTGGCACCCAGACCTGAATCGGCAGCCCGACATCGGCCGCAGTGACCGGCGCCAGATCCATGCGCACATCGCCCCAGCGCAGGGTGATGGCGTCGTCTTCGGCCATGTTCAGGTAAGGCTCGATAGTCAGCGGCACGCCGCGTTTGATCTGGCTGGGGTTCACGCCCTGACGACGAATCGCTTCCGGGATGATTACCGGTGCCAGTTGCTGGTTTTCGTCTTCGCACTGCCCGGTGGGCTGGCCACCGGGGCAATCGAGTTTGACCTGCACCCGGGTCGCTGCCGACAGTGCCGGGCCATGGCCGACCTGCATCACGCGGTAGTGAATACGCGCGATGCCGTTGCTGATGAAACTCTCCGGCACCCGCAGGCTGACTGACTCACCCACATCGGCCGCGCTGAGGACTTTTGACGCGACATAGCATTTGTTCCAGAACAGTTCGATCAGATCGCCAACGTCCATGTCGCCGTAGGGCGGTACATCTATCAGCAGGTGGGCCGCTGTCGCTTGGTTGATGCCGGTTATTTGTGCGCATGCCAGCGTTGGCGCTGCAAGTTCGGGGGTGTGCGAAGTGCGGGTCATCGGTTTCTCTCCTTGAAGTCTTGCAGCGAAATCCGTTTCTGGAAAGCAAAAAAAGGCGCGAATCAACTGGCAATAAAAGCGACAAGTATTAGCTCGGCTTTAATGCAAGGTTTTGAACTAAGTGGCGCCGGTTGCCGACTAGATAAAAGTCTGCGGAGAGGGGTGTCAATAGAGGGGTTTAGTTAATCCTTAAATTACAAACTAATCAGAAAGCTCCTACGTCATCGAGGCAATACGCCTAGGTGTAGTGGCGAAACCAGCTACAAATAATCGGCAATTGCTCGACTTATCCAGCGTGTTTATTCGAGGGCAAACGTGTAGGAGTATGACGATCCAAGTAAGCACTCAACCGTTGCGCAATGTACATTTGTATGCGCTCGCAATGATTAATTGAAGTTTCAAGTGAGGGGCGGGGAGGTGTAACTTCCATCCGTGGAAGTTTTGGTTGTTGCAGAAGAAGTTCTCAGGCGTGATTCAGAAACTTGCTGAGAAACTGTTGAGTGCGTTCTTCTTTAGGATTGGCAAACAGTGCCTTGGCTTCACCTTGCTCGACAATTACGCCTTTGTCGAAAAACACTACGCGATTGGCCACGTCACGGGCAAAGCCCATTTCATGGGTGACAATCACCATGGTGCGATTTTCTTCCGCAAGTCCTCGAATGGTTGCCAGCACCTCGCCAACCAGTTCCGGATCGAGCGCTGAGGTCGGTTCGTCAAACAGAATGACTTCCGGCTCCATCGCCAGCGCCCGGGCAATCGCCACGCGCTGTTGCTGGCCACCGGAGAGACGGCGCGGATACGCGTCCTCTTTGCCGGCAAGCCCCACTTTGGTCAGCAGCTTTTTACCCAGAGCAACTGCCTGGTCGCGCGGCATCTTCTTGACCACGATCGGGCCCTCGATGACGTTTTCCAAAGCTGTGCGGTGTGGGAACAGGTTGAAATTCTGGAACACGAAGCCGACGTGCTGGCGCAGGTTGCGTACCAGGCTTTGCTGCTGGTTCAGCGGACGGCTGGTATCGATCTCGATGTCGCCGACCTTGATCCGGCCGCTGGTGGGTTCTTCGAGGAAATTCAGGCAACGCAGGAACGTCGTTTTCCCCGAGCCACTGGGGCCGATGATCGCGACGACTTCGCCTTCCTTCACCTCAAGGTCGATGCCGTTGAGCACGACCTGACCCTTGAATTGCTTGGTCAGTTTTTCCACGACAATCATCGCGTCAGGACTCCTGGTCGTGCCGATTGACCCGCTCTTCCAACTTGTTCTGCAAGTGCGAAAGCACCGTGGCCAGAATCCAGTAGATCAGCGCGGCGGCAAGATACATGGTGAAGACTTCGAAAGTCCGGGCGGTAATCAGCTGCGCCTGACGGAACAGCTCCGGCACCTGAATGGTCGCGGCCAGCGCCGTGTCCTTGACCAGCGAAATGAAGCTGTTGCCCAGCGGCGGTAATGCCGTGCGCATCGCTTGCGGCAGGATGGCCCGGCGGAGGGTCTGCGCGCGGGTCATGCCGATACTCGCAGCGGCTTCCCACTGGCCGCGTTCGATCGAACCGATCGCGGCACGCAGGATTTCACAGGCGTAGGCGGCCATGTTCAGCGAGAAACCGATCAGCGCTGCCGGCAGCGGATCAAGCTCCATGCCCAGTTGCGGCAAGCCGTAATAGATCACGAACAGCTGCACCAGCAACGGCGTGCCGCGAAAGAACGACACGTAGATGCGTGCCAGCCAACTGACCGATTTGAAGCGCGACAGGCGCATCAGCGCGAGGCCGAAGCCCAGCAGCAGACCGAAGAACATCCCGCCGAGGCTGAGGACTACCGTGTAGTACGCGCCCTTCAACAGAAAGGGCGCGGAATCCAGCGCGAGTTGGAAAGCCTCTTCCATTATTTAGTGACGTCTGCGTTGAAGTATTTCTGCGACAGTTTCTCGAGAGTGCCGTCAGCACGCAGTTCGTCGAGCGCCTTGTTCACCGCAGCCAGCAGTTCAGGCTCGCCTTTGCGCAGGGCGATACCGGATTCCTGACGCGAGAAGGCCTCACCGGCTGCGACGGTTTTCGGGGCTTTCTTGGCGTATTCGAGGGCAGCCAGACGGTCGATCAGGATGGCATCGGTACGACCGTTGTTGAGGTCGGCAAACTTGGTCGGATCATCATCGTAGGTGCGCACGTCAGCACCCGGCACGTTGGCGCGAACCCACTGCTCGTAGTTGGTGCCCAGGCCGACACCTACTTTCTTGCCGGAGAGGTCAGCGGCAGTCTTGATGTTCAGCGCCGACTCTTTGCTTTTCAGCACGAGGGCCTGGATGCCGGAGACAGTGTACGGTTCGGAGAAATCATATTTCTTCTTGCGCTCGTCGGAGATGGTCACTTGGTTGACCACCAGATCCAGACGCTTGGATTCCAGCGCAGCGAGGATACCGTCCCATTTGGTCGGCTGGATCTTGGCCTTGACGCCGAGCTTTTGCGCCAGCGCCTCGGAGAGTTCGACTTCGAAACCCGACAGCTTGCCGTTCTCGTCGACGAAGCTGAACGGTGGGTAGGTGCCTTCCAGGCCGACGTTGAGAACGCCCTTGTCCTTGATCTGTTGCAACTGCTCACCGGCCACTGCCTGACCGATCAGGCCAGCGCTGAGCGCCAGACCCAGCGAACCGACCAGCAGAGTGCGACGTAGTGCGGAAAAATTCATGACAAGCCCCTGTGTTTTCTTATGGAAGACGCTTAAGGAATGTAGGCAAATTGGTGATTTGAACGACAGCGCTATCCTGCCTTAAAGCAGCTTAAGCGTCTCGCCCGAAATTCGCCTGCGGCGAGACTATAAGATGTCTGTTTTAGACTTGAAAATAC
>NZ_RAZO01000380.1:0-10997 GCF_004307535.1 Pseudomonas sp. Sample_9 | reverse complement strand
CCCGAAATTCGCCTGCGGCGAGACTATAAGATGTCTGTTTTAGACTTGAAAATACCTAATATGGAATCTTTTATTCATTTAAGGAATATCAGTGACTTCTTAAACGATCGCAGCCTTCGGCAGCTCCTACAGGTGATCTCATGTTGGAGCTGCCGAAGGCTGCGATCTCTTGATCTGCTCTTAGAAGGAATCCTTATACGCAAACAACGCCGGCGCGCCACCGGTGTGCAGGAAGATGATCGGGCCGTCATCGAAGCGCTGCCGGCCAATCCCGTCGAGCAGACCGGCCATGGCCTTGCCGGTGTAGACCGGGTCAAGCAACAGACCTTCCTGACTGGCCAACAGTTTCACCGCCGCGAGTGTGCCGGCGTTCGGCTCGCCGTAACGCGGGCCGAAATATTCGTCCCACAGCTCGACCTTGAAACTGGCTGGTACCTCGACGCCGAGCAGCTCTGCCGTGCGTTCGGCCAGGCCCTGCACCTTCGGCCGCTGATCCTCCTCACTGCGCGAAACCGTTACGCCGATCACCGGCAGTTGCGGCAGCGCCTCACTCAGCGCCAGTCCGAGACCACTGTGAGTCCCGGCACTGCCTGAAGCCAGCACCACCGCGGCGAAATCGAGGCCGCTGTCCTTGATCTGCTCAGCCAGCTCCAGCCCGGCGCGCACATAGCCCAAGGCACCGAGCGCGTTGGAGCCGCCAATCGGCACCAGATACGGCTTCTTGCCGTTGCTGCGCAGGCGCACAGCTAGGGCGGCCAGTTGTTCGTCGGCATTGTCGAGGTTGTCGACCAGCTCGACCTTGGTGTCGAACAGATCCAGCAGCAAGCGGTTGCCGTTGCCGGTGTAATTGCTGTCGTCAGTGCCCAGCGGGTTTTCCAGCAGCGCCACACAACCGAGGCCGAGTTTCGCCGCCAGTGCGGCGGTCTGGCGCACGTGGTTCGATTGCAGCGCACCGGCAGTGATCAGCGTGTCAGCACCTTGCGCGAGCGCGTCGGCGGCGAGGTATTCGAGTTTGCGCAGCTTGTTGCCACCCATCGCCAGGGGCGTCAGGTCATCGCGCTTGACGTACACCTCGCGACCGAGCCAGACGGACAGGCGTTCGAGTTTTTCCAGCGGCGTGGGGTGGCTCAGCAGTTCGAGACGGGGATAGCGTTGCAGCTGTTGTTTGATCATGAGTTCGCACTGACGCAAAAGAATGAAAGGACTATAGGCACGCGCTTTTGCCCGGGCAACCGCCAATCGCTTATAGCCAAATGGACTGAGGCCAGCACTATCGGTTCTTAATTCGTCGGCAAAGGCATGCCGTAAAGTAGGCGCCGTTGACGCGGCCAGACAGTCCGGCCGCCCGTAAGGAGTCTTTTACCGTGAGCGAGCGTTCCAGCCATTGGCAATTGCAGACCATCGTCGGCCAGCTGCGCAGCGCGCGGGAACAGTGGCGCGCACAGAATGGTCGCGCTTCAGGGGAGCAGGGCGGCCGCGAGTTGCCGTCGCGAGCGGCGATGGCGGAAATTCTTGAGGCGCTGTGTGGTGCGCTGTTCCCGATGCGCCTGGGGCCGGTCGATCTACGTGAAGAAAGTGAAGACTTCTACGTCGGCCACACACTAGATGTAGCGCTCAATGCATTGCTGGCGCAGACACGCCTGGAGCTGCGTTACGTCGCTCGCCACAGCGCGCAGGATGACAGCCAAGTCGAGGCTCGGGCGATTCAGATCGTGCAGGATTTCGCCCTTGCATTGCCGGGACTGCGCACGCTGCTCGACACCGATGTGCTGGCGGCTTATCACGGCGACCCGGCGGCACGCAGTGTCGATGAAGTGCTGCTGTGCTATCCGGGCATTCTCGCGGTGATTCACCATCGTCTGGCGCACCATCTGTATCGTGCCGGGCTGCCGCTGCTGGCGCGGATCAGCGCGGAGATCGCGCATTCGGCGACGGGCATCGATATCCACCCAGGGGCGCAGATCGGCCGCAGTTTCTTCATTGATCACGGCACCGGTGTGGTGATTGGCGAAACGGCGATCATCGGCGAGCGAGTGCGGATTTATCAGGCGGTCACTTTGGGCGCCAAGCGTTTTCCGGCGGATGAGGACGGCCAGTTGCAGAAGGGCCACCCGCGCCACCCGATCGTTGAGGATGACGTAGTGATTTACGCCGGGGCGACGATTCTCGGACGGATCACCATCGGCAAGGGTTCGACCATTGGCGGCAACGTGTGGCTGACGCGTAGCGTGCCGGCGGGGGCGAATCTGACTCAGGCGAATCTGCAGCATGATGACGGGACGCAGAAGTAAGTCTTGAATCTGCGTTGTTGTATCGGGCCTCTTCGCGAGCAGGCTCGCTCCCACAATTGGAATGCGTTTCAAATGTGGGAGCGAGCCTGCTCGCGAAGAGGCCGGATCAAGGTAGTGGCCTTCAGTCAATTCATCAGTGAACGAATCCCTCCAAACCCGCGTCATACCTCTCCTCGGGCGCTGTAGGAAACCTACCGCCCAGCCCTGCGATTAGTCCTTACCACCCCATTCATGTTTAACTTGAACGTTCATTCAAGTTAAACCGGTGGTTCGCTGCCCGCTCACAACAGGAGGCTTGCCTTTGCTGAGTCCGATCATTTCAGCCACGTTTCAACCCCTCGAGGTGCACGTTTCATGAGTGCATCGTCTACCCCCGCCAGCGGTCTGGTGCGCATGAATCCGCCGGTGTTCTACTTCGCCGCGACGGTCATTCTGCTGTTTGGTCTTGTCGTCATTGCCATCCCCGAGCAGGCCGGCGCCTGGTTGCTGGAAGCGCAAAACTGGGCGGCCAATACGGTCGGCTGGTACTACATGCTCGCGATGACCCTGTATCTGGTCTTCGTGGTGGTCACCGCCTTATCCGGCTACGGCAAGATAAAACTCGGTGCCGACCACGACGAGCCCGAATTCAGTTACCTGTCCTGGGCCGGCATGCTGTTCGCCGCCGGGATCAGCATCACGCTGTTTTTCTTCTGCGTTTCCGAACCGCTGACGCACATGTTGCAGCCGCCGCAAGGCGAGGCCGGCACAGCTGACGCCGCGCGCCAGGCGATGCAGATTCTGTTTCTGCACTGGGGCCTGCATGGCTGGGGCGTGTTTGCCTTTGTCGGCATGGCACTGGCCTATTTCGCTTATCGGCACAATCTGCCGCTGGCCCTGCGTTCGGCGCTGTATCCGCTGATCGGCAAACGCATCAACGGCCCGATCGGCTATGCGGTGGACGGCTTCGGCATCATCGCCACGGTGTTCGGTCTTGGTGCCGACATGGGCTTCGGCGTGTTGCACCTCAACTCGGGCCTGGATTATCTGTTCGGCATCGCCCACACCCAGTGGATTCAGGTCGGCCTGATCACGCTGATGATGGGCGCGGCGATCATCGTTGCCGTCTCTGGCGTCGACAAAGGCGTGCGGGTGATGTCCGACATCAACATGCTGCTCGCCTGTGCGCTGCTGCTGTTCGTGTTGTTTGCCGGGCCGACACAGCACCTGCTCAACACCCTGATCCAGAACGTCGGCGATTACCTCGGCGCCCTGCCGATGAAAAGTTTCGACCTCTACGCCTATGACAAACCAAGCGACTGGCTGGGTGGCTGGACAGTGTTCTACTGGGCCTGGTGGATCGCATGGTCGCCGTTCGTGGGCCTGTTCATTGCGCGGATTTCCCGTGGTCGCACCATCCGTGAATTCGTCTTCGGCGTGCTGTTGATTCCGCTCGGTTTCACCTTGGCGTGGATGTCGATTTTCGGCAACAGCGCCCTGGATCAGGTACTCAATCACGGCATGAGTGCGTTGGGCATGTCGGCCATCGACAATCCGTCGATGAGTATCTACCTGCTGCTGGAAACCTACCCGTGGAGCAAGACCGTTATTGCCGTGACGGTGTTCATCAGCTTCGTGTTCTTCGTGACGTCTGCGGATTCCGGCACCGTGGTGCTCTCGACGCTGTCGGCCAAGGGCGGTAACCCGGATGAAGACGGGCCGAAATGGCTGCGTGTGTTCTGGGGGGCGATGACCGCGCTGATCACCAGTGCGCTGCTGTTCTCCGGCAGCATCGACGCGCTGAAGTCGGCGGTGGTGCTGACCTCGTTACCGTTCTCGTTGATTCTGCTGCTGATGATGTGGGGCCTGCACAAGGCGTTCTATCTGGAATCGCAGAAGCAGATTGCGCAGCTGCATTCGCTGGCGCCGGTGTCCGGCTCACGGCGCGGCACCGGTGGCTGGCGTCAGCGCCTGAGTCAGGCGGTGCACTTCCCGTCCCGCGACGAGGTGTACCGCTTCATGGAAAGCACGGTGCGCCCGGCGATCGAGGAAGTGACCGCCGTGTTCGTCGAAAAAGGTCTGCACGTGGTCACCCAGCCGGATCCGGCGCATGACAACGTCAGCCTGGAAATCGGCCATGGCGAGCAGCATCCGTTCATCTATCAGGTGCAGATGCGCGGCTACTTCACGCCATCGTTCGCGCGCGGCGGCATGGGTTCCAAGCAACTCAACAATCGCCGCTACTACCGCGCCGAAGTGCACTTGAGCGAGGGCAGTCAGGACTACGATCTGGTCGGCTACACCAAAGAGCAGATCATCAACGACATCCTCGACCAGTACGAACGGCACATGCAGTTCCTGCATCTGGTGCGTTGATCCAACGGCTGAGCGCCGAGAGGTTTTTACGCCTCGGCGCTCAGCACCATGAACAGCACCACCGCCGCCACCGGGGCAAGCCCGCTCCCACAGGGTTTTGCGCCGTTCACAGATTTTGTATCCAACACTGAAACCTGTGGGAGCGGGCTTGCCCGCGAAGGGGCCACCTCGGTATGACCTAGAGCATAGCCAATCCAGCCCCCGCCATATTCATCAGATGCTTTCGCGCTCGATCACTTGGCATCGCAGCAGATTCAGCCGCTGCACTTTGTCGCTCGGCAACACGCCAAGGCTTTCCAGCACGCGTGTCGCGGCGAGTACACCGATCTCCAGTGCCGGTGGTTTGATCGTGCTCAGACTGGGCAATAACATCTCGGCAAACGGGTAATCGCCGAAGCCGAGCACGGCGCAGTCTGCGGGGATTTTGATACCCGCGCGCTGTCCGGCGAGGAGACCTCCGGCGGCGAGGTTGTCGTTGGCGAAGATGATCGCGTCGGGGCGTGGTGAGGCGTTCATCAGGGCGTCCATCGCTTGCTTGCCGGCTTCGAACGGCGCGCGGTCGGCGTCCGGGGCGAAAATCCAAGGCTCACGTCCTGCTTCACGCACAGTGGCGGCATAACCATCGCGGCGCTCCAGTGCACTGAAGTCGCCCGGCGCACTGTTCTGTACGAAAGCAATGCGTTGGTAGCCTTTCTTGAGCAAATGCCTTGCTGCCGTCACGCCCACTTCGAAGTGCGAAAAGCCAATCTGCATGGGCTCGCGCTCCGGCTGGTAATCCCAGGTTTCGATGACCGGAATATCCGCCTCGGCGAGCATCTTCTCGGTGCCTTCGCTATGGAAGTGGCTGGTCAGCACCAGGGCTGCCGGCGACCAGCCGAGAAATGCGCGCACCGCATTTTCTTCCTGCTCGATATCGAAATAACTCGACGCCAGCAACAGCTGATAACCGTGACGACTGAGGGTGTCGCTGAAGCCCTGGATCGTGTTGGCAAAAATCGGCCCGGAGATGTTCGGAATGACCATGCCGACGATTTTCCCCCGCGCCGAGGCCAGACCACCGGCCACCAGATTAGGCACATAGCCCAGCTCGGCGACCACCGCCGCAATGCGCTCGCGCCGCTCAGGCGAAACCTGCTCGGGCTGATTGAAATACCGCGACACGGTAATCGCCGACACCCCAGCTGCACGCGCCACGGCGTTCAGCGTCACACGTCCGGCGCCCCGGCGTTTACGCGGCTTTTCAACGTTCAAGACTCGATCCTTTCTAAAAACCAAATCGCATATAAAAGTAATTTTTCAGTATTGGACGCTCTATAGCCAGATCGCCAATATTCGCGATGTTAGCGCTAACAATGCGCGTTGTCTGCTACTCGCTCGAGCGAATGCCCACGACAGATTCAGGCGCTGTCGTCACAGAACGGCAGCGGTTCAGGGCCATTTTCGAGCGAACATCTATGCGTAATTTTCTTGGGGCATTACACACACTGACGCAGTCGATTCGCGCGGCGGGCTGGATTTTTACCGGGCTGGCGGCGCTGCCGCTGCCCACGGCGTTTGCCGCTGACAGCAGCGATCAGGAACCGACGCTGAAATCCGTCACGGTGACCGCGACTCGCCGCGAAGAGTCACTGCAAAAAGTACCGGTGGCGGTTTCCGTGCTCGACGGCGAACAGCTCGAACGCGACAACCGCAACGGCGTGGCGAGCATCGTTCAGCAAGTGCCATCGCTGAATTTCCGTACCGGCGCCTCGAACAAGGACACCTCGTTATTCGTGCGCGGGGTCGGCACCATTTCCACCTCGCCCGGCGTCGAGCCGACCGTGGCCACGGTCATCGACGGCGTGGTGTATGCGCGTCCCGGCCAGGCCACGCTGGATCTGCTCGATCTGGAGCGCGTCGAAGTGCTGCGCGGCCCGCAAGGCACGCTGTTCGGCAAGAACGCCTCGGCCGGTGTACTCAACATCACCAGCAAAGCACCGACCGTCGAGACCCACGGCTATATCGATCAGGCGTTCTATAGCGGCAACGAAAGCCGCAGCCGTTTCGGCCTTGGCGGCAGTCTGATTCCGGACACGCTGAAGGGCTCGATCAGCACCTTGTTCGGCACGTACGACGGTAACGTCGACAACCAGCACAACGGCCACGAGGTCAACGGTTACAACCATCGCGGCGTGCGCGGCAAACTCGAATTCACTCCGAATGACGACATCACCTTCACCCTGATCGCTGACTACATGCAGTCCCACGACGACGCGCCCAATGGCGTCGTCAGCCAAGCGTTGACGCCGGCCTTCGCCAACGCGCTGAGTCCGGTGAATGCGACCAGCCACAATCGCGACATCAACACCGACACCCGCTCTCACATCGAGGACATCAACAAAGGCCTGTCCGGCCAGCTCGACTGGCAACTGGGTGATTTCACGCTGACGTCGATCACCGCGTGGCGCGGCTGGGACAACACCCAGTATCAGGATGGTGATCGCCTCGGCACCGTGACGGCGGCGTTCCCCGGCACCGCCGACAAGGGCAATCTGGCCTTCGACCAGTATTCGCAAGAGCTGCGGCTGGCCTCACCGAAGGGCGAGTTTCTCGAGTACGTCGGCGGCCTGTTCTACATGCACGGCAAGGACGACGAGACCTATCAGCGCACCCTCACGACCACCACACGCACCGACCGTGGCGTTGCCGATTACAGCACCACCAGCGACAGCTACGCGGTGTTTGGTGAGAGCACGCTGAACTTCACTTCGCACTTTCGCGGCATCGCCGGCCTGCGCTACACCCACGACGATCTGGAATACGATCACCGTCGCGTTTCAACATCAGCAACCACCGTCAGCGGCATTCAACCGGCGACCAGCAGCTCAGGTTCGGTGGACGAAGATGGCTGGTCCGGTCGCCTCGGTTTGCAGTACGACCTGAGCGATACCGTCACCACGTACCTGACCTATTCGCGCGGTTACAAAGGCCCGGCGTACAACGTGTTTTTCAACATGCAGCCGCGCGACACCGAAGCGCTGAAACCGGAGACCTCCAACACCTGGGAAGCGGGGATCAAAGCCACCTCCTGGAACAACCGCCTGACCACCAACCTGGCGATCTTCCACAGCGAGTACGACAACTATCAGGCGAACTTTTTCGACACCGTCGCCGGGCAAGTGGTGACGCGTTTGATCAACGCCGGCAGCGTCACCAGCGAAGGCGTCGAACTGGATTACGCCCTGCAGGCCACCCAGCAATTGAAATTCTCCGGCGCCCTGGCCTACACCCGCGCGCGCATCGACGAATTCGCTTGCCCGGCCGGCGCGGCGGCGTCGTGCAACGTCAACGGCAAACCGTTGCCATTCAGCCCGGACTGGAAAAGCTACGTGCGCGCTGACTACACAATTGCGCTGGACAACGGTCTCGATATCGAACTGGGCACCGACTACAGCTGGCAAAGCGAAGTGCAGTACGACATCAGCCAGAACCCAGATACCAAACAGGGCGCTTACGGGCTGTGGAACGCCAGCGTCGCCCTGGCCGATTACAGCAATGGCTGGCGCGTCGCGCTGCTCGGCAAGAATCTCGCCGACAAGTCCTATTCGCCGTTGCTGGCCAGTGGCGGTAGCTACATCTATCGCGCCGTGCCTCGCGATGACGAGCGCTACTTCGGCGTGCAATTGCGCAAGGATTTCTGAGATGAGCAGACAGATGAAACTTGGTGCATTTCTCATGGCCACCGGGCATCACGTGGCGGCGTGGCGGCACCCCGATGTGCCGGCGGATGCGGGGCTGGATTTCGCCCATTACAAACGTCTGGCGCAGATCGCCGAAGCGGCAAAGTTCGATGCGCTGTTTGTCGCCGACAGCGTCGCCGCACCGACCGAAGATATCGCCAGCCGCATGGCGCGCTCCGATCACTTCGAGCCGCTGACCTTGCTCTCGGCACTGAGCGCAGTGACCGAGCACATCGGCCTGATTGCCACGGCCACCACCAGTTACAACGAGCCGTACCACGTGGCGCGCAAGTTCGCCTCGCTCGATCACTTATCGGGCGGACGGGCCGGGTGGAATCTGGTGACTTCGGACAACGCCGCCGAGGCGCTTAATTTCGGCCGCGACGCACACATCGGCCATGCCGAACGCTACAGCCGCGCCCGTGAATTTCATCAGGTGGTCACCGGGCTCTGGGACAGTTGGGAAGACGATGCCTTCCACCGCGACAAGGCCAGCGGCGCCTATTACCACCCGCACAAGCTGCATGTGCTCGATCATGTCGGTGAACATTTCCGTGTCAAAGGCCCGCTGAACGTCGCGCGCTCGCCGCAGGGGCAACCGGTGATCGTCCAGGCCGGTTCTTCCGAAGCCGGGCGCGAACTGGCGGCGCAAACGGCGGAAGTGGTGTTCACCGCGCAGACTTCGCTGGCCGCCGCACAGTCGTTTTACACTGATATCAAGGGACGCTTGGCCAAGTTCGGGCGCAGCACCGATTCGCTGAAAATCATGCCCGGTGTGTTCGTGGTGGTCGCTGCTACCGAGGCTGAAGCGCAGGAAAAGTGTGAAACGTTTCAGCAATTGGTCGAACCCGAGGTGGGCGTCGCGCTGCTTGGGCGTATGCTGGGCAACTTCGATTTATCGAAGTACCCGTTGGACGGGCCGCTGCCGCCATTGCCGCTGACTGACAGCGGTCAGCAGAGCCGACAGAAATTGCTGACCGAGTTGGCCGGGCGGGAGAACCTGACCCTCGCCGAGCTTGGTCGCAGGATCGCTGGCGGGCGCGGGCATTACAGCCTGGTTGGAGCGCCGGCGCAGATTGCCGATCGCCTGCAGGAATGGTTCGAACAAGGCGCGGCGGACGGCTTCAACGTGCTGGTGCCGCACCTGCCGGGTGGGCTCGAAGATTTCGCCAACGGCGTAGTGCCGGAACTGCAACGGCGTGGCTTGTTCAGAACCGAGTATGAAGGGCGCACGTTGCGGCAGAACCTGGGGCTGGCTCGACCCGGCAATAGATTTGCGTAACAGCTTTCGCGAGCAGGCTCGCTCCCACAGGAAAATGCATTCCAGGTGTGGGAGCGAGCCTGCTCGCGAAGCAGTCGACACCCATTTCAAGACAGACAAGAGAGGATTCGATGACTTACACCGCTGCCGAAAACCGCTACGACTCCATTCCTTACCGCCGCGTCGGCCGCAGCGGTCTGGTGCTGCCGGCATTGTCGCTGGGCCTGTGGCACAACTTTGGCGACAGCACGCCGATCGACACCCAGCGCGCCTTGCTGCGCACCGCGTTCGATCTGGGCATCAACCATTTCGATCTGGCCAACAACTACGGCCCGCCATACGGCAGCGCCGAGATCAATTTCGGTCGCCTGCTGCGCGAAGACTTCAAGCAATATCGCGACGAGTTGATCATCTCCAGCAAGGCTGGTTGGGACATGTGGCCCGGCCCGTACGGCCAGGGCGGCGGTTCGCGCAAATACGTGCTGGCCAGCCTCGACCAGAGCCTGCAACGCCTCGGCCTGGACTATGTGGACATCTTCTATTCGCACCGCTTCGACCCGGACACTCCGCTGGAAGAAACCGCCAGCGCCCTCGCCACCGCCGTGCAGCAGGGCAAGGCGCTGTACATCGGTATCTCGTCTTACTCAGGCGTGAAAACCCGCGAGATGGCCGCGCTGCTGAAAGAGTGGAAAGTGCCGCTGCTGATTCATCAACCAGCGTACAACCTGCTCAACCGCTGGGTGGAAAAGGATCTGCTCGATACCACTGACGAACTCGGCACTGGCGTCATCGCCTTCACGCCGCTGGCGCAGGGTTTGCTCACCGACAAATATCTCAACGGCGTACCGGCCGATGCGCGAGTCAATCGCCCGGGCGGCGGTTCGTTGCAGGCGTCGCATTTGTCCGAAGAAAACATTGCTCACGTGCGAGCGTTGAACGAGATCGCCCAGCGTCGCGGCCAGAGTCTGGCGCAACTGGCACTGGCGTGGACACTGCGTGATCCACGGGTGACCTCGGCACTGATCGGCGCGAGCCGGCCGGAGCAGATCATCGAGAACGTCGGAGCGTTGAAGAATCTGGATTTCAGTGTTGAAGAGCTGGCGGAGATTGACCGGTTTGCCCAAGAGGGCGGGATCAATCTGTGGGAGAAGCCTTCGACGGCGGAGTGATCAAGATTGGGTTGGGTCAGCAAGATCCAACCCCCTCACCCCAGCTCTCTCCCCCAAGGGGGCGAGGGGGAAAGGGAGCCGATCTTTATGCTTTTTAAAACTTGAGTTCAATCCGATATTTCAGGTCGATGTAGTTCGCGCAATCAGCTCGGTCAGTCCCCTCTCCCTCTGGGAGAGGGCTAGGGTGAGGGGCTTTTGATCT
>NZ_RAZO01000227.1:1806-3778 GCF_004307535.1 Pseudomonas sp. Sample_9 | reverse complement strand
AGTGACGCGGAGCGTCACGGGCTGCATTCCCACGCAGAGCGTGGGAACGATCACTATAAGAGGAACCGGGATGAAAACCCTCTGGCAACACTGCCACGTCGCAACCATGGCCAACGGCGCCTATTCGATCATCGAGGATGCCGCGATCGTCACGTCCGGCACGCTGATCGAGTGGATCGGCCCACGCACTCAATTGCCGTCCGGCGAATACCCGGCGCTCAATGATTTGCAGGGTGCGTGGGTCACCCCCGGTCTGATCGACTGCCACACCCACACCGTGTTCGGCGGCAACCGCAGCGGTGAGTTCGAGCAGCGTCTGCAAGGCGTCAGCTATGCCGAGATCGCCGCGCAGGGCGGCGGCATCGCCAGCACCGTGCGCGCCACCCGTGAAGCGAGCGAAGACGAGCTGTTCGCCAGCGCCGCCAAGCGCCTGAAAAGCCTGATGCGCGACGGCGTGACCACGGTGGAAATGAAATCCGGCTACGGTCTCGATCTGGCCAACGAGCGCAAGCTGCTGCGGGTCATCCGGCGCCTGGCCGAAGAGCTGCCGATCAGCGTGCGCAGCACTTGCCTGGCGGCGCACGCGTTGCCGCCGGAGTACAAGGATCGCGCCGACGATTACATCGATCTGGTCTGCGAGCAGATGCTCCCGGCCCTTGCCGCCGAAGGTCTGGTCGATGCCGTGGATGCGTTTTGCGAATACCTGGCGTTTTCGCCGGAGCAGGTCGAGCGCGTGTTCGTCGCCGCGCAACAACTCGGACTGCCGGTAAAGCTGCACGCCGAGCAGTTGTCCTCGCTGCACGGCTCCAGCCTCGCCGCGCGCTACAAAGCCTTGTCCGCCGATCACCTGGAGTTCATGGACGAGGACGATGCCATCGCGATGGCAGCCGCCGACACCGTCGCCGTACTGCTGCCAGGCGCGTTCTACTTTCTGCGCGAAACCCAATTGCCGCCAATGGACGCGCTGCGCAAGCACAAGGTGAAGATTGCCATCGCCAGCGACCTCAACCCCGGCACCTCGCCAGCGCTGTCGTTGCGTCTGATGCTGAACATGGCCTGCACCTGTTTCCGCATGACCCCGGAAGAAGCTCTGGCCGGAGCGACCATCCATGCCGCGCAGGCGTTGGGCATGGCGCAGACCCATGGCTCGCTGGAGGTTGGCAAGGTCGCCGACTTTGTCGCGTGGGACATCGAGCGTCCGGCGGATCTGGCCTATTGGCTCGGTGGCGATCTGGACAAGCGCGTCGTGCGTCACGGCGTCGAATCGAATCTGTAGGAGAACGGTTGTGGACAAGGTTCTGAGTTTCAAACAAGGCCGCGTGCCGCTGCTGATCAGCATGCCCCATGCGGGTGTGCGTCTGACCCCAACGGTCGAGGCCGGGCTGATCCCCGCTGCGAGAAGCCTGCCGGACACCGACTGGCATATTCCGCTGCTCTACGATTTTGCCGAAGAACTGGGCGCCAGCACCCTGGCGGCTGAGTATTCGCGTTTCGTCATCGACCTCAACCGGCCGTCCGACGACAAGCCGTTGTATGCCGGGGCAACCACCGGGTTGTATCCGGCGACGTTGTTCGACGGTATTCCGTTGTTTCAGCAAGGTCTGGAACCGTCGAAAGAGGAGCGCGCGACTTACCTGGAGCAGATCTGGACGCCGTATCACCGCACCTTGCAGCAAGAACTGACGCGGCTGAAGGCTGAATTCGGCTACGCGCTGTTGTTCGATGCGCACTCGATCCGCTCGATCATCCCGCACCTGTTCGACGGCAAACTGCCAGACTTCAACCTCGGCACCTTCAATGGCGCCAGCTGTGATCCACAATTGGCCAGTCAACTGGAAGCGATCTGCGCGCAGCACGAGCAGTTCACCCATGTGCTCAACGGTCGCTTCAAGGGCGGACACATCACCCGCCAATACGGCGACCCGGCGCAGAACATCCACGCCGTGCAGCTGGAACTGTGCCAGTCCACCTA
>NZ_RAZO01000227.1:0-1706 GCF_004307535.1 Pseudomonas sp. Sample_9 | reverse complement strand
GCATGCTCATTGACGCAAATCGGGTTTATGATGCCCAACGGCAGAATAATACGAGTCCCCCCAGGGATGACCTCGACCCCTTACGGAGCGCGCAATGCAGACTTTGTTTCCGCAGATCAAACCCCACGCCCGGCACGATCTGGCTGTCGATGACACCCATACGCTGTACGTCGATGAAAGCGGCTCGCCGGAGGGTTTACCAGTGGTGTTCATCCACGGTGGCCCCGGCGCTGGCTGCGACGCCCAGAGCCGACGCTATTTCGATCCGAATCTGTATCGCATCGTCACCTTCGACCAGCGCGGCTGCGGTCGCTCGACGCCGCACGCCAGCCTGGAAAACAACACCACCTGGGATCTGGTCGAAGACCTTGAGCGCATCCGCAAACACCTGGGCATTGAAAAATGGGTGTTGTTCGGCGGCTCCTGGGGTTCGACCCTGGCGCTGGCCTACGCGCAAGCCCACCCGGAGCGGGTGCATGGCCTGATTCTGCGCGGGATCTTTCTCTGCCGTCCGCAGGAAATCGAATGGTTCTATCAGGCCGGCGCCAGCCGTCTGTTCCCCGATTACTGGCAGGACTACATCGCGCCGATCCCGCTGGACGAGCGCGACGACCTGCTCAACGCTTTCCACAAACGCCTGACCGGCAACGATCAGATCGCCCAGATGCATGCGGCGAAGGCGTGGTCGACCTGGGAAGGGCGCACCGCGACCCTGCGGCCGAACCCGCTGGTGGTCGATCGTTTCTCCGAGCCGCAACGCGCGCTGTCGATCGCGCGGATCGAATGCCACTACTTCACCAACAATGCCTTCCTTGAGCCGAACCAGTTGATCCGCGACATGGGCAAGATCGCTCATCTGCCCGGCGTGATCATTCACGGTCGCTACGACGTGATCTGTCCGCTCGACAACGCCTGGGAATTGCACCAGGCCTGGCCCAACAGCGAATTGCAGGTGATCCGCGATGCCGGCCACGCCGCGTCCGAGCCGGGCATCACCGATGCGCTGGTGCGCGCCGCGAGCAAAATGGCCCAGCGCCTGCTCGACCTGCCGCTCGAAGAAGCATGAAGGCGCTGTTGCAACGCGTACGTGGTGCGCGGGTAGAGGTCGCCGGCGAGGTAGTCGGCGCGGTCGATCAGGGTTTGCTGGTGCTGGTGGCGGTAGAACCCGACGACACGCGTAACAGCGCCGACAAACTTCTGCATAAACTGCTTAACTATCGAGTATTCAGTGACGCCGAGGGCAAGATGAATCTGTCCTTGGCGGATGTGGGTGGCGGGTTGCTGCTGGTCTCTCAGTTCACTCTCGCCGCCGACACCAAAAGCGGCCTGCGTCCGAGCTTTTCCACGGCCGCACCGCCGGCGCTGGGTGAAGAATTGTTCGACTATTTATTGAGTCAGGCGAAACAGGTGCATGGCACTGTGGCATCAGGTAGATTCGGCGCCGATATGCAGGTGCACCTGGTCAACGATGGCCCGGTAACCTTTTTGTTACAGACCTGACAGTGCCTGAAACACCTTTTTCGGTAATTTCGACTGTTTTTAGGCTGTTTTCGCGATAAATACTTTGTTACCCCTGATGCGTTGTCATCCGGGCTACTAGATAATCGCGCGCTGCGGGGATCGACATTCGTTGATCCGTTTTGACTTAGGTAGAGACTTGTCTGGATCCGATTGGGGAATCATTTTGCCCCGGCGGAGTCGGAACA
>NZ_RAZO01000432.1:0-3805 GCF_004307535.1 Pseudomonas sp. Sample_9 | reverse complement strand
CAGCGAAGCCCCCACCAGCGGAAACACCACCGCCAGCACCAGCATGATCGCCACGCCGGTTTTCCATGTCGGCAGGTCATGGCGCAACGGCGGCACACCGAACTTGCCTTCAGGCCGACGCTTCCACCAGATCACCACGCCGCTGACGGCGCTGAGCAGAATCATCAGGCAGATCAGCAGCACGACAATCTGGTTGAAGGTGCCGAACATCTTGCCTTCGTGCAGCATCACGCCGATTTCGGTAGCGCGAGCAACGGTGCCGTAGTGCTCGAAGCGCACATCGGCGAGGACCTTGCCGGTGTACTGATCGATATGCAGGGTGGCGTCGTTGCGCGGGTCATCGGCGAATACGGCGATGGTGAACACGCCGGTGGCGGTGGTCGGCAGGGTGATGCTGTAGCCGGGTTCGACCTTGCGTTCGCTGGCGATGTTCTGCACATCCTGCAGGCTGACTTCGGGTGCAGCGGGGCCGGCATGGGCATTGCCGTGATTCATGTGTTCGGCGTGGTCGCCGGACATCGGCATCGGTGTGTTCTCCATCGCCCATGGCACGGTCTGGCGCGTGGCGCTGTTGAGGCTGCGCGCTTCAACGTCGGAGGTCGGCACGTTGTTCCACATCGCGGCCGGGAACACGTTCCATACCGCCGCATATTGTTTGCCCCAGAAACCGGTCCAGGTCATGCCGCTGAGCAACATCACCAGCAGCAATGTAGCGCCCCAGAACCCGGTGACCGCGTGCAGATCGCGCCACAACAGCCGGCCGCGGCTGCTCAGGCGCGGCCACAGAATGCCTGCTGCCTGACCGCGCGGCCACCACAGAAACAGCCCCGACACCACCAGCACCACGCCCCAGCCAGCGGCCATTTCGATTAGCCGATCGCCGACCGTGCCGATCATCAATTCGCCGTGGATCGCGCGGGCGATGGCTTGCAGATTCTGCTTGGCATCCTGCTCGCCGAGGATGTCACCGTGATACGGATCGACGAATACGTTGAGTTCGTGACCTGCGTTTTTCACCACGAATTGCGCGCTGCGCTGGGCATTCACCGGCGGCAGGTACTGGGTGACATGGCCCTGCGGATAGGCAGCTTTCACCCGTTGCAGCAGGTCATCGGCCGGCACTGTGTGGTGCCCGACCGGTACTTCGAGCAGGCTGCTGTACATCAGCGAATCGAGCTGCGGTTTGAACAGATAAATGATCCCGGTCAGGGCCAGCATCACCATGAACGGCGCGACGAACAGCCCGGCATAGAAATGCCAGCGCCAGGCCAGGTTGTAGAAATTGGGTTGAGGCTTTTGCATCACGTGTGCTCCGCTTGGCTTGGTTCTTTTCGTTGTCTGTTTACCTGTGGGAGCGAGCCTGCTCGCGAAGCGGTTGTTCAGTCGATATCAATGCCGACCGTGGCGCCGTCTTCGCGAGCAGGCTCGCTCCCACATGGGTAGGTGTTGGTGTCAGAAACTCATATCCACTTTGGTCCAGAGCGTGCGCCCCGGTTCATTAATTGCCTGTGGGTCATTGGCCGGGTAACCGAACCCGGCGTTGCCAGCCAGGTTCAGGTGCTCGGCGTAGGCTTTGCCGAACAGGTTGTCGACGCCGCTGCTGACCTTCCAGTGCTGGTTGATGCGGTACGCGCCGTTGAGCGAGAACACGCCGAAGCCGGAGCTCTGGGCGTAATCCTTGCCGACCACGTTGCCTTTGTTCGCGTCGATGCGGTGCTGCGCGGCGACCACTCGCCAGAGTGCGCCGGCGCTCCACTTGGCCTCGCTGTAGGTCAGGCCGAAACGCGCATCCAGCGGCGGCATCTGCGGCAGGGCCGAGCCGTCGCTGCTGTTCTTGCCCCAGGCGTAGGCCAGGGTCGCATCGGCTTGCCAGTTGTCGGTCAGGTTGTAGGCAGCTCCGAGTTCGCCGCCCATGATCCGCGCGTCGATGTTCTCGGCACGCGAAGTGCTCATGCCCATCATTCCCGGCGTGTAGTCGAACAGGATGTAATCGCGTACCACACCGATGTAACCCGAGGCCCAGGCTTCGAGGTCGGCGCTCTTGTAGTTCACGCCGAAGTCGAACTGCGTGGTCTTTTCCGGTTTGATCGAGTCGAACGCATTGACCGATCCTGCCGGGCCGGACTTGGGTGAGAACAACTCCCAGTAATCCGGAAAGCGTTGCGCGTGACCGAGGCCGGCGTAGAGCGTGGTCGGGCTGTCGGCGAGGTCATGCTCGTAACGGATGAAGCCGCTGGGCAGGGTGTCGGCGCGGGTGTCGTCGGCGGTCGGGTTGGGACGGGACATCATCCCCGACCCGGTGGTCTGCCGGTAATCCTTGGCCGAAGCGCGATCCACCCGTGCGCCAGTGATCAGGCGATCACGCTCGGCGGCGTACCAGGTCATTTCGCTGAACACGCCGTAGTTATGGAAATCGGCGTCCTTGCTGTACGGCAGGTCCTTGTAGGTATCGATGCCCATCGCACTGCGCTGACGGTGCTCGTTGGTCTGCGCATCCAGCCCGGTGATCAGTTGAATGTCCGCCCAACGCCAGGTCGCCTTGATTCGCGCGCCGAGGGTGCGTCGGTCGACGTTGGACGCCATCGGTCCCGCCATCATGCCGGTGCCGGAGGGCGTGCGCAGGGTGTAGTTGTCCATCACATGGTCGGCGTAGTTGTAGTAGACCTGCGCTTCGAGTTTTTCCAGCACCTCGCTGATGTTGGATTTCTCGAAGCGCAGGCCGAGGCTTTCACGCAGGAACTGCGAACCGTCCATGCCGCGCCCGGCATACCGCGCCTCGCCGTCGCCCTTGCCGGCGGTGAGTTCGATCAGGGTATCGGCATCCGGCGTCCAGCCCAGTGCGACATCGCCGTTCCACTTGTCGTAACGCGAGGCGACGATGTCGTTGTTGCCATCGCGGTAATCGTCCGAATGCGCGGTGTTGCCGATCACCCGCACGTAACCCTGAGGGCCGCCGGCAGCCGCGTCGACAACCTTGTCGAAACGGCCGTGGGAGCCAGCCAGGATGCTGGCGTTGACGCGAGTGCCGAGTTCGCCGAAGTTCTCCGGCTCACGGTCGAACAGCACCGTACCGGCCGATGCGCCCGGCCCCCAGAGGACGGTCTGCGGGCCTTTGATCACCGTGAGTTTGTCGTAGGTTTCCGGTGAAATATACGAAGTCGGCGCGTCCATCCGGCCAGGGCAAGCGCCGAGCATCATGCTGCCGTTGGTGAGGATGTTCAGCCGCGAACCGAACATGCCGCGCAGCACCGGATCGCCGTTGGTGCCGCCATTGCGCACCAGAGCGAAGCCGGGAATGGTCTTCAGGTAATCGCCGCCGTCACTGGCCGGCACCGGTTGGCGCGGATCCTTGGGGTTGGTGACGATCGTCAGTGGCGAGCTTGGGGCGATGGCAGTGATCACCGTCGGGCTCAGTTCATTTTCGTGGCCGGTGTGATCATCAGCCAGCGCCAGCGGTGTCAGCAGCAGGCCGCAAAGGACGGCAATAGCGTGCCTGCAACGAATCCGCGATTCATTCAGGGCAAAGTGCGCGCGGGCAGATTCCGCGCAGGGGACAGCAGTAAACCTGGACATGACAATTTCCATCGAACAGTCGTAAACACCACGGCCGGCAGCCTGGAGCTGTCTTCTCAACCGTGTGCAATCAAAGGTGCGTGTTTACGTGGCGATGGGCGGGGCGCGGGTGCGGGCGCCGGGGAAGAAGGGTTGGCGGGCATGGCCCAGACGCGGGGAGGGTGGGGTGAAGGTGTTGGGTGGCGGGATGTTGAAGGCGACGAAATCGCCGCCGCCGGTCAGTGCCGGGCAA
>NZ_RAZO01000120.1:0-3858 GCF_004307535.1 Pseudomonas sp. Sample_9 | reverse complement strand
CGACCGGCCTTGATCGCCCGGCCCATGCGGTAGGCGCGGTTGATGTCGCGGGTCCACAGGCCGGCGCCGAGGCCGAACTCGGTGTCG
Organism: Pseudomonas sp. Sample_9; assembly: GCF_004307535.1. Taxonomy (NCBI): domain Bacteria; kingdom Pseudomonadati; phylum Pseudomonadota; class Gammaproteobacteria; order Pseudomonadales; family Pseudomonadaceae; genus Pseudomonas; species Pseudomonas sp. Sample_9. Next base: position 3,771 of record NZ_RAZO01000120.1, on the reverse strand, counting down.
TTGGCAATCGCCAGGGCTTCGGCTTCGTCCTTGAAGGTGGTGATGCTCACCACCGGGCCGAAGATTTCTTCCTGGAACACGCGCATCTTGTTTGTGCCCTTGAGCAGGGTCGGCTGGATGTAATAACCGGTGGCCAGGCTGCCCTCGAGTTTTTCCACCTTGCCGCCGGTCAACAGTTCCGCGCCTTCGCCCTTGGCGATTTCCAGGTACGAGAGGATCTTGTCGAATTGCTGCTCCGACGCCTGGGCGCCGACCATGGTGTCGGTGTCCAGCGGGTCGCCACGTTTGATCTGGCTGACTTTCTTCATCACGGCCTGCATGAATTCGTCGTAGATCGACTCCTGTACCAGTGCGCGGGAAGGGCAGGTGCACACTTCGCCCTGGTTGAAGAACGCCAGCACCAGGCCTTCGGCGGCTTTTTCGATGAAGCTCGGCTCGGCCTGCATGATGTCTTCGAAGAAGATGTTCGGCGACTTGCCGCCCAGTTCCACGGTCGACGGAATGATGTTTTCCGCTGCGCATTTCATGATGTGCGAGCCGACCGGGGTCGAGCCGGTAAAGGCGATCTTGGCGATGCGCTTGCTGGTCGCCAGTGCTTCGCCGGCTTCTTTGCCGAAGCCCTGCACGACGTTGAGCACGCCCGGCGGCAGCAGGTCGCCGATCAGTTCCATCAGCACGCAGATGCCCAGCGGGGTTTGCTCGGCAGGCTTGAGCACCACGCAGTTACCGGCGGCCAGCGCTGGCGCAAGTTTCCACGCGGCCATCAGCAGCGGGAAGTTCCACGGAATGATCTGGCCGACCACGCCCAGCGGTTCATGAATGTGGTAGGCCACGGTGTTGCCGTCGATTTCCGCAGCGCTGCCTTCCTGAGCGCGCAGGCAACCGGCGAAATAACGGAAATGGTCAGCGGCCAGGGGGATGTCGGCGTTGAGGGTTTCGCGGATGGCTTTGCCGTTGTCCCAGGTTTCGGTGATCGCCAGCAGTTCGAGGTTTTCTTCGATGCGGTCGGCGATTTTCAGCAGGATCAGTGAGCGCGCCTGCACCGAAGTGGCGCCCCACGCATCGGCGGCGGCGTGGGCAGCGTCCAGCGCCTTGTCGATGTCTTCGGCGGTGGAGCGGGGGAATTCGGCAATTGGCTGGCCATTGACTGGCGAGGTATTGGTGAAGTACTGACCTTTGACCGGCGCGACGAACTCGCCGCCGATGTAGTTGCCGTACTTGCTCTTGAACGAGACTTTGGCGCCGTCAGTACCGGGGTGGGCGTAACGCATGATGATGTTCTCCTTGGCTTTGTACTTATTAGAGAAACGCGCAAGTGCGCTTGCTATAAGCGTAGAGCAAGGCTCGGGCCACTGCCGTGCAGGTCAGGCAAATCAAGGGCTTGGCCGGTTTGTCTCGGACGAATGGAGAGCCGCTGTGACGGTTTCGGTACAGCGCGAGTGACAGTTTGTACCGCTTGCGGCACAGCCCGTGACCGGACAGTCTTGCCGGCATTGCAATGCGCTGTTGGCTGAGGGATCCTCAGCCAACAGCAATACCTGTAGGAGCTGCCGAAGGCTGCGATCCTTTGATTTTGTTTTTCAAGATCAAGATCAAGAGATCGCAGCCTGCGGCAACTCCTACATGGGATTGCGTCGACCTCTCGGGGAGAACAATAAGAAATGCACGACAACCATTTGAGTCGCCATGCCCGCCAGGTTCTCACCGTCACCCAGGGCAAACCGCACCTGCATGGCCCCGGCGCCGATCCATCGATCGCCCGTTCGTGGCTGCGCTGCCTTGAGGACTATCACCTCGATCCTTCCGTGACCATGGCGCCAACCGTGCTCGAGCATGGCCGCGTGCTGGAAAGTCGCGAACGTCTGCAACAAGTGCTGCAAATCGCCGGCACCGAGATGAGCAGCCTGCATCAGCAACTCTCCGGCGCCGGCCACGCGGTGCTGCTGACTGACGCGCGTGGGGTGATCCTCAATTGCGTCACCGCGCCGACCGAACGGAAGATTTTCGAGCGCGCCGGGCTCTGGCTCGGCGCCGACTGGAGCGAAGCCTGCGAAGGCACCAACGGCATCGGCACCTGCCTGGTCGAGCGTCAGGCGCTGACCATTCACCAGGACGAGCATTTTCGCGGCCGCCATACGGGGCTGACCTGTTCGGCGAGCCCGGTGTTCGATCCCCATGGTGAATTGCTGGCGGTCCTCGACGTGTCTTCGGCGCGGCCCGACGTCTCGCGGCAAAGTCAGTTTCACACCATGGCGCTGGTCAATCTGTCGGCGAAGATGATCGAGAGCTGCTACTTCCTGCGCTGTTTCGACAACCAATGGTTGCTGCGTTTCCATCTGCAGGCCGAGTCCGTCGGCCTGTTCAGCGAAGGGCTGCTGGCGTTTGACGGCGAAGGGCGGATCAGCGCAGTCAACCAGAGCGCGCTGAACCTGCTCGGGCATATTCGCGGTGGTTTGCTCGGTAAACCGGTGGAAGCGTTTTTCGATTGTTCGCTGGATGACCTGCTTGGCCGCGCGAGTGCCAACGCCAGCGCCAGTTGGCCACTGCGCACCCGCGATGGTCGACATCTGTTTGCCGTGTTGCGCGGCGAATCGCGCAAGCCGACAGCCATTGTTCCAGCGCCAATCGCTGCTCCAGCGCCACGCCTGTCCGGCATCTGCCTCGGCGATGAAGCGTTGCAGGCGGAATTTCGCAAAGCCCTGCGCGTGTTCGAGCGCGACGTGCCGCTGTTGATCAACGGCGAAACCGGCTCGGGCAAAGAGGCGTTCGCCAAGGCTGTGCACCAGGCCAGCCAGCGCTGCGGCAATGCTTTCGTCGCACTCAATTGCGCGGCCATTCCGGAAAGCCTGATCGAGAGCGAACTGTTCGGCTATCGCGGCGGCAGCTTCACCGGCGCGCGCAAGGACGGCATGCGCGGCAAGCTGCAACAGGCCGATGGTGGCACCTTGTTCCTCGACGAAATCGGCGACATGCCACTGGCGTTGCAGACGCGCTTGCTGCGTGTGCTGGAAGATCGGCAAGTGGTGCCGATTGGCGGCGAGCCGCAAGCGGTAGACGTGCGCATCATCAGTGCGACGCACCGCAATTTGCTCGAACGAGTCGCGGACGGCAGTTTCCGTGAAGACCTGTATTACCGCTTGAACGGGCTGGAAGTGGCGTTGCCGGCATTGCGTGAGCGCAGCGATAAATCGCAGTTGCTGGATTTTCTCCTGGCCGAGGAGGCAGGGGACGAAACAATTCTGATCGACGAACCGGCGCGGCAGGCGTTGCTCGCATTCAACTGGCCGGGCAATGTGCGGCAGTTGCGCAATGTCCTGCGCACGCTGGCGGCGTTGTGTGATGGCGGGCGGGTCGGCGTTGAGGATTTGCCGGTGATGATTCGGCAGGCGCGACCGGCGGCTGCGCCTGCGCAGATTGCCGCGCAGCCATTGGACGACGCCGAGCGTCTTGCATTGCTCAATGCGCTGGAGCAGACGCGCTGGCATATGACCCATACAGCGCAGCAACTGGGCGTAAGCCGCAACACCCTTTATAGAAAACTGCGTAAACACGGAATTGAGCGGCGTGTCAGCTGAAAGCCCTCACCCTAACCCTCTCCCAGAGGGAGAGGGGACTGACCGAGGTGTTTTGGCGATTTACGCCGACCTGAAATATCGAGCCGAACTCAGGATTTGAAAGCCATCGAGATCGGCCCCCTCTCCCCCGGGAGAGGGCTGGGGTGAGGGGCTGCGATCGAAAGCCGGGCCGATTTACGCCGACCTGAAATATCGA
>NZ_RAZO01000317.1:0-3886 GCF_004307535.1 Pseudomonas sp. Sample_9 | reverse complement strand
GAAAAAGCCCCGCCTCTGTAAAGAGAGCGGGGCTTTTTGGTGGGCGAGGGGTTAGCCTCGCCACGGTGCATCAGAAGCGGTAAGTCGCGCCGACACCGAAGCCGTTTGCCGAGTTTTCATACTTGGCATCGTAGGTCTGGCCACGAGCGTTTTCGTTGCGGATGTTGACCGACTCTTCTTTCAGGTACGAGTACGCGACGTCGATTGTCAGGTCGTCGGTCGGGCTCCAGCCGGCACCGATACTGAAGATGGTGCGGTCGCCAGTCGGGATACGCGGCGAGCGGTCTTCGTTATTGGTTGGCGACTGGTCGAAGGTCAGACCGGTACGCAGGACCCATTCCTTGTTCAACTGGTACGAGGTACCCACGGCATAGGCCCAGGAGTCATGCCAGTTCTGGTCTTCGTTGATCGAACCGAACTGACCGGCCAGCAGAGGTTGCACGCCGGAGTTCTTCACGGTGATCTTGTCCAGCTGGCTCCAGCGGGTCCAGGTGGTGCCGGCGTAGATGTTCCAGCGATCGTTGATCGCCTGGGTGACCGACAGGTCCACGGATTCCGGCGTGGTGATCTTCAACGAAGCGTCGTACTTCTGGTTGGCGCCAACGCCCACCAGCGCCAGAGCGTTGTAGTTGACCTTGGTGTCGCCTTCAAGCTTGTAGTCGACCTTGGAGTGGTAGGTCAGGCCGACACGGGTGGTGTCGGTGGCCTGGACCAGCAAGCCGACGTTGTAGCCCAGCGCGGTGTCGTCACCCTTGATCTTGACCTTGCCGTCCGGCAGCGCCTGGGTGATCGACAGGTTGGATTCCAGCGAGCCGTCGATGCGGTTGATGGTCGGGCCGAAACCGATCGACACCTTGTCGTTGAAGGCATAGCTGACGGTTGGCTGGAAGGTGATGACTTGCACTTCGGACTTGCTGCCGAAGTAACGACCGGCGAAGCCGTTTTCATAATCCGTGATCAGGCCGAATGGCACATATACACCGAGACCGAATGCCCAGTGATCATCGATCGGTTTTACATAGAAGCCCATCGGTACGGCGGTGAGGGGCACCATGTCGCCCTTGTTGCTGCCGCCATTAGGGCTGGAGCTGGTATCGCTGATATCGGTATGCGCGTCGACCAGGGCGACGCCGCCGGTGACTTGTTCGCGCTTGATGCGCGCCATGCCTGCCGGGTTGCCATAAACAGTGCTTGCGTCGTCGGCAGAAGAAGATCGCCCGGCAAAACCAGTCCCCATCCCACTGATGCTTTGTTCGTTGAGGGCAAAACCTGCCGCGAAGATTTGTGTAGAGGCAAGGGTAACGGCGAGGCTAAGGGTGGTTTTGAGCATGACTTTTTTCATTATTAGAACTCCTGGTGATCACCGGGGCGAAAATTACCAACATTTTCGTCCCAGCGCTATAGCCTGTATGCCTTGAGTTAGAGCGGTTTTGTAGGACAATCCGACCAAAATGGCGACCTGATGGGAGAACTTGTGAAACCGCCCGGTCAGCAAGCGACCTGATTCAGCGGTGAAACACAGGTTTGCCACGCATAGGTGAAGTCGCGCAAACGGCCTTGCGGTTGAAAGGTCTGGCGCCAGATACGCGCCATGCCGAGCAGGTCGGTCGGAGCGGGGAGGGTGGGGTTTTGTTCTTCCACCAGCAGCCAGGCGATGGCCGTGGCGTAACGCAGGTTGACGGTCAGTTCCAGATGCGGGCCGCTGAGGAATGCGTGCTGGCTGGCGAGGCCGCGCACCAGGCTGGCGCGCTCCGGATCAAGCGCCAGGTAATCATCCCAGAGCGCCTGGTGGCGGTGCTCGGCGATCCGATAGAGGCCGTGGCCACGGCGGTCATGCAGGGCAGAGCCGAGGGCGGACTGGCTGGCAGCGATGCCCAGCAGCAGGGATTCGGCGGTTGCGCAGTGGCGTCCCAGATAAATCAGTGTGGGACGGATCACATAGCGGCACAGTTCGCTGGCAGCGATACCCATAACACCCTCGGTTCTTGTTATTGAGGGCGAGTCCTGAAGGGGCTTTGGCAGCAGTGGATCGAATCAGGCTCGCCGCAAGCGGGTCACGCCGCTTGAGTTGAAGTGTAGTGTCATATTCAGCGTGTAAAGGTCTGTTTTTAAAATATTTCTGCCATCGCATTCCAAACGTTAGATCGGAATATGCTTAGAAGCGCAGCGTTAACAGTGAAATATCAGGCAATAAAAAGCCCCGCTTTTCAGCAGGGCTTTGCTTTTGCAGCCTGTTCGGCTTTCAGGCAACCAGTGCCTGACGGGTACGCTCGATCACGGCCTGCAGCGGCTCGGCGCTGGAGTATTGATCGGGGTACAAGCGCTCGCTGTGACGAGCGATCCCGTGTTCATTGACCACGGTGAAGCTGAAGCAGCCTTTGCGAGCGGCCATGATCAGGCAGTTCATTGGAGCAAAAGCGTTGGTTAGGGTGCGAATGGCATCCTGAGTCTGGATTTGAGTAGACATAGTTATTAGGTGTTCCTACAAATGACACGGATAAGAACCGTGCAACGTTAAAACGTTCCAGTAACGTCGATCACCATTGATCGAACGAAGAACCCGACTGGAACAAAGCAGCCAGTTTGAAGCGCTGATAAATGTGCGCGCTTGGGCTGGCAGGTAGGTACTTAGGAGGACAGGCATCACAGCGAGGGCAAAGGTTCTGGGCCCGGGGTGAAGATCCTGATCAATTTGCAGGTTGGTTCGGTCAGAGTAAGTGTTCTTCGCAACGCCCTTTGCTTTCATTCAAAGGCAGCGTCGTCGCAAGATTTACCTGGAAACCATCGAGGGGTCGTTCCCGCTTTTTTCGGCAGTGGCTTCCTGTTGGAAGTTGACCGTGGGGAGATATTCGACCGGAATTGACTTTCAGCTTGGTACTAACGCCGCGGATAGTAACGGATCCGTTCCGGCGAAGCAAACCCCATGACCAAAAAAAGGGATCACAGGGAAAGGTCGTGTCGCACCGTCCGTCGGCGTGCAGGCTTTTCGCGGAGCCTTTAGATCGTTCGCAGTTGCGCAAAATGACCCGAAAAAGCGCATGCATATAACCGTGTCGCAGGTACTTGTGCACATTAGTTGCGCAGAGCGTAACGCAACTGTCACATCGATCCTGACTCCAGTCGCTGCCTGTATCAAAAGTTTAAGTCAATGAAAAATATCGTCTTTTTTTGTTGGTGAAAAAATCGTCAGTTTGACTGCGAGCCCCATTCCATAAGGCTTTGCGGGGATCGTAGAGCGGTTGTCCACTGACTTATCCACAGCTTCTGTGGATTGTCCCTAGCGCTTGCTCTAGCACGGGCGTGCCGGGTTTTTTTCGACTTTACCTGTAAGAAAAAGAGAGTAAAGTGGCGCGCCTTCCGATCTGTCCCGCAGTGCTTTATGAAGTTTCGCTCAGTATCAGACTCTGTTACCTCCAATCCGACCTCTGTTACCGCTCCCAAGCGTTTTTCCGTACGTGTGGCTGAGTGGCTGCTCGATGCGCCGCGCCTGAGCGACAGTCCCAGCGCCAAACACCTCGCTGGCCGTCTGCTCAAGCAACCGGCCCGAGAAGGCGTGGTCGCCGCACAAAGCCGTCTCGGCCAATTGATTTGCCGGGAGTGCGGCAATGCCCGTGACCGGCGTATCGGCCAGGAGCTGCTGCGTCAGGCCGCCCGCGCCGGCGACCGTCGCGCGCAGCAGGAACTCGGTCTGATCGAAGACTGAGCTGTCCAAGCCCAGACACCTTGGTTAACCTTCAGGCTTTATCCGATTGGCAGGAGTCGCTATGGCTATGGACTTGACCAGCATATTGCTTGGTCTTGCGGCAGCAGGGGTGCCGCTGCTGGCGCTGGCCTGGCAACTGCAACGCCGGGCCAGCAACGCCCAGGCCGATCTGGCCTTGCTCGA